>NZ_JJMI01000052.1:0-129885 GCF_000705335.1 Mangrovibacter sp. MFB070 | reverse complement strand
TAAGGTAAGGAGGTGATCCAACCGCAGGTTCCCCTACGGTTACCTTGTTACGACTTCACCCCAGTCATGAATCACAAAGTGGTAAGCGCCCTCCCGAAGGTTAAGCTACCTACTTCTTTTGCAACCCACTCCCATGGTGTGACGGGCGGTGTGTACAAGGCCCGGGAACGTATTCACCGCGGCATTCTGATCCGCGATTACTAGCGATTCCGACTTCATGGAGTCGAGTTGCAGACTCCAATCCGGACTACGACGCACTTTATGAGGTCCGCTTACTCTCGCAAGTTCGCTTCTCTTTGTATGCGCCATTGTAGCACGTGTGTAGCCCTGGTCGTAAGGGCCATGATGACTTGACGTCATCCCCACCTTCCTCCAGTTTATCACTGGCAGTCTCCTTTGAGTTCCCGGCCTAACCGCTGGCAACAAAGGATAAGGGTTGCGCTCGTTGCGGGACTTAACCCAACATTTCACAACACGAGCTGACGACAGCCATGCAGCACCTGTCTCAGAGTTCCCGAAGGCACTCCCGCATCTCTGCAGGATTCTCTGGATGTCAAGACCAGGTAAGGTTCTTCGCGTTGCATCGAATTAAACCACATGCTCCACCGCTTGTGCGGGCCCCCGTCAATTCATTTGAGTTTTAACCTTGCGGCCGTACTCCCCAGGCGGTCGACTTAACGCGTTAGCTCCGGAAGCCACGCCTCAAGGGCACAGCCTCCAAGTCGACATCGTTTACGGCGTGGACTACCAGGGTATCTAATCCTGTTTGCTCCCCACGCTTTCGCACCTGAGCGTCAGTCTTCGTCCAGGAGGCCGCCTTCGCCACCGGTATTCCTCCAGATCTCTACGCATTTCACCGCTACACCTGGAATTCTACCTCCCTCTACGAGACTCTAGCCTGCCAGTTTCGAATGCAGTTCCCAGGTTGAGCCCGGGGATTTCACATCCGACTTGACAGACCGCCTGCGTGCGCTTTACGCCCAGTAATTCCGATTAACGCTTGCACCCTCCGTATTACCGCGGCTGCTGGCACGGAGTTAGCCGGTGCTTCTTCTGTCAGTAACGTCAATTGATGAACGTATTAAGTTCACCACCTTCCTCCTGACTGAAAGTACTTTACAACCCGAAGGCCTTCTTCATACACGCGGCATGGCTGCATCAGGCTTGCGCCCATTGTGCAATATTCCCCACTGCTGCCTCCCGTAGGAGTCTGGACCGTGTCTCAGTTCCAGTGTGGCTGGTCATCCTCTCAGACCAGCTAGGGATCGTCGCCTTGGTGAGCCGTTACCTCACCAACTAGCTAATCCCATCTGGGCACATCCGATGGCAAGAGGCCCGAAGGTCCCCCTCTTTGGTCTTGCGACGTTATGCGGTATTAGCTACCGTTTCCAGTAGTTATCCCCCTCCATCAGGCAGTTTCCCAGACATTACTCACCCGTCCGCCGCTCGTCAGCAAAGAAGCAAGCTTCTTCCTGTTACCGCTCGACTTGCATGTGTTAGGCCTGCCGCCAGCGTTCAATCTGAGCCATGATCAAACTCTTCAATTTAAAGTTTGATGCTCAAAGAATTAAACTGTTTATTCGTAATGAATTAACTGTTAGTCACTCTTTAAGACTTGATAATTTTTAGCGTCTTTCGACGTTAAGATATCAGTGCTTATGAGTGCCCACACAGATTGTCTGATAAATTGTTAAAGAGCGTTGCCACCGTATTTCCGGGTGGCGCGGGCTGCGTATATTACGCTTTCCCGCTGCAGAGTCAAGCATTTATTTTCACTTAACTTTGCCTGACAGGCCGGTTTGTTTGCCGTTGTGCCGTGTCAGTGGAGGCGCATTATAGGGCCTAATCTGAAGCTGGCAAGCCCTGTTTTGCAAAAACTTTATCAACCGTTGTTTTTTTACTCAATTGGAGATAAAAGCGGCAATACTTCAAGCTTTTGGAACCCATAACGAGATAAAACGGGCATTAAACAAGCAGTTTCCGGCGTGAGTGCCATACAGTAAGCAAGATTCTCATCCGTTGACTTAGCATCTGGCGCTTCATGCTCTAATAGCCAGGCGGTTCTTCTTGCTATTGCCGCACCAGAATCAATCAAACGCGTACCTTCCGGTAATACCTGGGCCAGCTCTTCTTGTAACAAAGGGAAATGAGTACACCCGAGCACGACGGTGTCTGGCGGCTCAGCCATTTTTAACCACGGGCGCAAGATATGGCGCAGTTCATCAAGGGATACGGGTTGACCATGTAATTTATGTTCAGCCAGTTCAACCAGTTCGGCAGACCCCAGCATTTCAATACGGCATTCATGAGCAAAACGGTCAATCAGTTCACGCGTATACGCCCTGCGGACGGTCCCACGGGTTGCCAGTAAGCCCACAACCCCGTTTGCGGTCAGGCGCGCGGCTGGCTTAATAGCAGGAACCACTCCCACTACGGGGAAAGCGAATTTTTCACGTAATGCGGGCAGAGAAACAGTACTTGCGGTATTGCACGCAATAACAGTCAGGGCAAGCGGAGTGCGTTTCTGGACAGCAGTAACAATGCTGACGACACGCTCAACGACAAACTCCTCACTTTTTTCACCGTAAGGGAAAGCGACGTTATCGAAAGCGTAGATGTAATGGAGATCCGGTAGAAGATGCCGGATCTCATCATAAACAGATAACCCACCGACCCCGGAATCAAAAACAAGGACGGTGGGTCTTGCATCAGAAGGTGTAGCTGCCAGACAAGTAGTACTCTCGTCCTGCAGTATGATAGCCATAAACTGTCTCATAATTTTTATCGAACAGGTTTGCTATTTTACCACGAACAGTCACATGAGAGGTGACAGGATATGACACTGCGACATCCCATATACTTACACCGCCCATTTTGACTTTCTCGTATGTACTGTAGTCCGTGTCATAACGCTGCCCCAGATAATGGTATGTCACTCCCCAATCCAGGTCATACACATTCCAGTCTAATTGATATTTCACCTGGTGTTTTGCTCGCCGGGCAAGAATCTCACCTGTTTGGGCATTGCGAGCATCGAGGTAATCGTAGCTGACAGTATGCTGTAAAGGCCCTGTATCAAAAGAAGCTGTCGCTTCAATGCCTTTAATATCTGCACGACCCACATTGAAATAACGCATTGCAGCATCATCGTAATCAATGAGATTCTTCACCTCATTGCGATAACCTGATACACGCCACTGGACACCAGAGGTAAGCCCCTCGAAAGCGCCTTCCCATTGTTTACTGGTTTCCGGGTCGAGATCACTGTTGCCATAATACCCATATAGCTGCCCAAGATTCGGCGCCTTATATGCCGTACCATAGGAAGCAATGAACCGATACCCGCTGATAAACTCCCAGGCGGCACTACTTTGCCAGGTACCATGGCGGCCAAATTGAGAGCTGTCATCACTACGCACTGCACCTTCGAGCGTAACAGGACCTAAAGCTTGCAGCGCAGTTGCATAAACGCCCGTATTACGTTGTTCATAGCCTTCCGTTACGTAATCTGTTCCTGGTTCTGTCGTTTGCTTCTGCCAGTCCAGGCCAAAACCAACATTACCTTTACCTGCCACGACTGTGTTTGCCCACTGGATATTATATTGCTGGACATCATCTAATGTGGCCGATGAGTCATAACGGCCATACGCGGGGTCGTAGTTATAGTCCTTTGTATGGCTATAACTGGAGGTTAGTTGTGATGAATAGATATCCTGGTTGTAGCGCAACCCGGCATCCCAGGTTTGGCTATAAAGCTGACGAGTATCAACCAGTGCATAGCCCGGCGTATAATAACCATCGTAGCTGGTACGGTTACTAAACCCATATCCACGAACAAAGCCACTCCATGCATCAGAGAATTGGTGTTGTACTGCGCCATAGATGGTTTTACTCATAAAACCATCGCGGTCTGGTTGCGCTGCTGCCCCGGTATTACCAGCGGCTACGACATCAAAACCTTTGGTATAAGTGTAATCACCCAATAATGTAACCCGGGTTTTATCACTAATATTTTGTTGAGTAGAGATATCGTAATTCTGGTAACCATTCGACCCCATACCCGCGGATAGCGTTGTACCAACTTTATCCGATGAGGTAATGATATTAATCACACCACCAATTGCATCTGAACCATATACAGCGGAACGAGGGCCACGAATATATTCAATACGCTGCACCATCGAAACAGGAAACTGGCTTAAATCAGAAGAACCGCTAACACCGGCCTGGTTCAGACGAATACCATCCACCAGAATTAATACATGGCTCGAATTAGTACCACGAATAAATAGCGAGGATGATTGCCCCATTCCCCCATATTGCGTGGCATCAACGCCCGGCAATCGTCGGATAACATCAACCAGTGATTTTGCTTGCCAGTGCTCAATTTCATCGTGCGTCACAACAGTAACTGGTGCTAATACTGTTGACTTAGGCTGCTGAAAACGGCTGGCCGTTACGACCATGGTATTGGATTGATTGTCTTGCGACCAGGCAGAAAAAGCCGTGACAGAAGCGGCTGTCAGCAGCGAGAGTTTTTTTATCATCATTAAAATAAGCATCCGGAGATTCTTAAGGATGCCGCAGGCTCACTCCATAGCACGCGATGAGTGATCAATTGCGACGTGTATCCGGCAGGTCTTCGGGCTTAATGGTTTTACATGGATGAAAACTTCCCACCTGAATTCTGTTTAATGCAGAAAATAAGCAGTGTTTGCGATAAACGCCATCATCCAACCAACTATTACCGCTGCGCGTCAGCTCCAGATTTACACTGGATTCCCTTTTAACTCACGGAGGCCGGAAAATGCATGCTACATTCGCCCTATATAGATGTCCAGACTTCCGAAAATTGAATTTGATAATAACGGGGCTGGACAATACGCCACCATTCCCTACAATCCCCGCGTAATTTCTTATTCAGGACAGCAGGTATGACCCCCGAACATCTCCCGACAGAACAGTATGACGCTCAACTGGCTGAAAAAGTGTCTCGCCTTAAAGCGATGATGGCCGCTTTTGCAGCGCCGGATGTAGAGGTGTTTCGCTCGCCGGTCAGCCACTACCGCATGCGGGCCGAATTCCGGGTCTGGCATGAAGGTGATGATCTTTATCATATTATTTTCGACCAACAAACCCGCCAGCGCATTCGGGTAGACAGTTTTCCGGCAGCAAGCGAGCTGATTAATGCACTGATGGTTGCTGTACTGGATGCCGTGCGCGCTCAACCCGTGCTGCGCAAGAAGTTATTTCAACTGGACTACTTATCCACACTGAGTGGTCAGGCAGTTGTCTCTTTACTGTATCACCGTGCGCTGGATGACGAGTGGCGTGCTGCGGCAACGCAACTGCGCGATACTCTGCGAGCACAGGGTTTCAATGTGCATCTGATTGGGCGGGCAACAAAAACAAAAATCATGCTCGACCAGGACTTTGTGGATGAAACGCTGCCTGTGGCCGGGAAACCAATGGTTTACCGCCAGGTGGAAAATAGCTTCACCCAGCCAAATGCAGCCATGAACATTCAAATGCTGGAATGGGCACTGAACGTGACTCAGGGCGCGACCGGGGATTTACTGGAGCTTTATTGCGGTAACGGGAATTTTTCACTGGCGCTGGCACGTAACTTCGACCGGGTACTCGCAACCGAAATCGCCAAGCCGTCGGTTGCGGCTGCACAGTACAACATTGCGGCAAACCATATCGATAATGTACAAATTATCCGGATGTCTGCAGAAGAATTTACCCAGGCCATGCAAGGTGCCCGGGCATTTAACCGCCTGGAAGGTATTGATTTACAAAGCTATCAGTGTAATACCATTTTTGTCGATCCGCCGCGTAGCGGATTAGATGATGAAACACTGAAAATGGTGCAGACTTACCCGCAGGTTTTGTATATTTCCTGCAACCCGGAAACCTTATGCAATAACCTGCAAACCCTTTCCCAAACGCACCACATTTCACGCCTGGCACTGTTTGATCAGTTCCCTTATACCCATCATATGGAATGTGGCGTATTGCTCCGCAAAAAATAAGCGCACCAGCACACCAACAAAAAAGGCGCATCAGCGCCTTTTTTGTTACCTGAAACAGGTTATTAGCTGTTTTCGCTGCGCGCACGCAGTTTGTAAAAAATCCAAAACAGCAACACAACAGACAGCACTGATGGCAGGAAATTAGAACCAATTGACGGGTATTCAGCACGCACAACGGCACTGTATACCAACACGCCCAGGATAAAGCAGGCGGCGGCAATCCCCGGTAACCCTTCAGGCATAGTACGATTTTGGTAACGCTGATGCAGGCAATACACCGCCAGCACCAGGGATATTATGGGAAACAGGGAAAATGGTACAATTGAACTAAACAGCGCTGAACACGCGCCATTAATGGACAAACCGGCGATGAGCGCCAGTAGCAGAGTCGCTTTTTCTTGACCAGGTTGTTTCATTGCTCGTCCTTCACTCCTCGGAATGTTGTGCCATCTTTTCTTGTTCGCGGCGATACCAGTAGTAAGCCCCTTTAGAAATCATACGCAACTGTAACACCAGGCGCTCTTCAAGCTGCCGCCGTTGGTCTATATCGACATCCAGAGCTTCAGCACCCGCACTGAACACAATCGTGACCATTGCTTCTGCCTGTGCCTCTGTAAATGACCGCGGCATACGATTTTCGAGTTCTAAATAATCCGCAAGTTCCGCAATAAAATGTTGGATCTCGCGGGCAACCGCTGCCCTGAACGCAGCAGAAGTTCCCGAACGTTCGCGGAGAAGAAGGCGGAATGCATTGGGGTTGTTGCCGATAAACTCCATAAAGGTGGATACCGATGTCCGAATAACACTCCCACCACGGGCAATACGTTGCCTGGCCTGCCGCATCAACTGACGCAGCATAAGGCCACTCTCGTCAACCATCGTCAGCCCCAGTTCATCAACATCACGAAAATGCCGATAAAACGACGTGGGCGCAATACCAGCTTCACGCGCAACTTCACGTAAACTCAGGCTGGCAAAACTACGCTCAGCACTCAACTGGCTGAATGCAGCCTCGATTAACGAACGGCGAGTACGTTCTTTTTGTTGCGCTCTTACACCCATCATGGTCGCCTGAATCCTTCTACTCCTTGTGGCACTATACCAGAGAATCGAACCTGCTGACTTGTCCAGGATTGTGACTGATTGTTTATATGGGCAATATTACGTCAGAATAAAATTCACCCAATCTATATTGGGTTATTGCCCTATGAATGTTACTATCATGTTGCTCTAATGTATAAAAACAGGTAAGCCTTACCATGCCACATTCCTACGATTATGACGTAATAGTAATTGGGTCCGGCCCTGGCGGCGAAGGTGCTGCAATGGGTCTGGTGAAACAAGGGGCCAGAGTCGCCGTCGTTGAGCGATATCATAATGTCGGCGGTGGGTGTACCCACTGGGGCACCATCCCGTCGAAAGCGCTCCGTCACGCAGTCAGCCGTATTATCGAATTCAACCAAAACCCACTATATAGCGACCATTCCCGACTTCTGCGCTCATCCTTCGCTGATATACTGAACCACACTGAAAATGTTATTAGCCAACAAACCAGCATGCGCCAGGGGTTCTACGAACGTAACCACTGTGAAATTCACCAGGGTAATGCGTCGTTTGTCGATGAGCATACACTTGAGCTTGAATATCATGACGGTACCATCGAGCAGATAACAACAGAAAAATTTGTTATTGCCTGTGGTTCCCGGCCTTATCGCCCACAGGATGTTGATTTCTCCCATCCGCGAATCTACGACAGTGACTCCATCCTCAATCTGCACCATGAGCCGAAGCATGTCATTATTTATGGCGCGGGTGTGATTGGTTGTGAATATGCCTCAATTTTCCGGGGAATGAACGTCAAGGTTGACCTGATCAACACCCGTGACAGGTTGCTGGCATTTCTGGATCAGGAGATGTCAGATTCGCTTTCTTATCACTTCTGGAATAGTGGTGTTGTTATTCGCCACAACGAAGAGTACGAGCGAATTGAAGGTGTTGATGATGGTGTGATTGTCCACCTTAAATCCGGTAAGAAAGTCAAAGCCGATTGCCTGCTGTATGCCAACGGGCGCACGGGTAACACTGATTCACTGGCGATTGAGAATGTTGGGTTAGAAGCGGACAGCAGAGGGTTGCTGAAAGTAAACAGTATGTACCAAACTGCACAGCCCCATATTTACGCAGTGGGGGATGTGATTGGTTACCCAAGCCTTGCATCTGCTGCCTATGACCAGGGGCGTATCGCGGCTCAGGCTATTATTAAAGGTGAAGCATCCGCACACCTGGTTGAAGATATCCCAACGGGAATTTATACCATTCCGGAAATCAGTTCGGTGGGTAAAACAGAACAACAGCTAACAGCAATGAAAGTGCCGTATGAAGTGGGCCGGGCACAGTTTAAACACCTGGCACGGGCGCAAATTGTTGGTATGAATGTTGGCACCCTGAAGATTCTCTTTCACCGCGAAACGAAAGAAATCCTGGGGATACACTGTTTTGGAGAGCGTGCCGCAGAGATTATTCATATCGGCCAGGCAATCATGGAACAGAAAGGTGGTGGTAACACGATAGAGTACTTTGTTAACACCACCTTTAACTACCCGACAATGGCAGAAGCTTACCGGGTAGCAGCGCTGAACGGCTTAAACCGCCTGTTTTAGCGCACTGTCGAAGTGACCAGCCATCTGTTTACGGATGGCTTCCGCCAGCTGTTCATAACGGCTGCGCAACGGTGAGCCGGGGCGATATACCAGGCCAATTGTCCTGCGGGGTTCAGGTTTATAGCACGGCAGATAAACCACACCATCACGGCGTTTTTCGTGAGGAACCGCGAGGGCTGGCAGTAATGTAATACCGCTGCCAGCCGCAACCATATTACGCAGGGTTTCAAGACTGGTTGCCCGGAAGTGCGTATCTTCATCGGCACCGGCTTCAAAACAGAACCCCATTGCCTGGTCACGCAGGCAATGCCCGTCTTCCAGCATCAACAATTTCTCGCCAGACAAATCGGACATCGGTACACGGTCACGATCAGCCCATGGGTGCCCTTCATAAATGGCCAGCAGCATCGGCTCATCGAACAGTGGAACTTCAATAAAAGCTTCACTTTCCTTCACTAACGCAAGGATAGCGCAGTCCAGTTTTCCACTATCAAGTTGCGCAAGCAACTGATGGGTTTGGGCTTCATGCAGGTACATTTCCAGTTTTGGAAAAGCCTGGTGAAGCGCCGGAATAATGTGGGGCAGGAGATATGGCCCTACAGTAGGTATCAGGCCGATATGCAATGGCCCTGACATTGTCTCTCCCTGCTGACTTGCCATTTCCTTGAGCACTTTCACTTCACGCAATACCGTGCGAGCCTGGTCCACCAGCAGCAAGCCTGCCTGAGTGAATAAGACTTTACGGCTGGTACGCTCCAGCAACATCACACCCAGTTCATCTTCCAGCTTACGAATTTGCCCACTTAACGTAGGCTGGCTGACATGGCAGGCATCGGCAGCACGACGAAAATGGCGGTGTTCGGCTAACGCGACTAGATATTCCAGATCACGAATGTTCATTCATCTCCCTCCGGGGCCACGATAGCCCTTGGCGATAGATAGAATAGCAATCAGCGATTATCCCTATCAAGCATCTTTTGCCATAATGCCTCTCACAGCAGCAAAGCACGTGAAATGACCCTCACTTATTGCTGCGACCAGAGATTCTCTCTGACATGAAAAAGCCAACGTGAACGTTTAGCGGACAGTAATGTCCGCTTTTTTTTGCCTGTTTAACACACACCGGTTCCGGTTTGGTTCGGGGCACAAAAAAGCCCGACCAAAGCCGGGCGCTAAAGGAGCAAACAAAGATTAAACTAAACGCTGCTTCGCTTCTGCAATTGCCAGTGTGACCTGTACGGGAGAAACACCGCCTTTGGCTGCACGTTTATCCAGGCAAGATTGCAGAGATAAAATGGGGTAAACATCCTCACCAATAGTGGCACTGAATTTTTGTAATTCCACCAGTGGTAAGGCTTCCAGCGCTTTACCCTGACGAATGGCTTCAACCACCGCTTCACCTACAATGTGGTGAGCTTCACGGAATGGCACACCTTTCGCAACCAGGTAATCAGCCAACTCTGTCGCATTCGCATAACCCTGCTCTGCTGCTTCCTGGCAACGCGGGCGTTTCACCTGAATGCCGTCCAGTACCAGCGCCGCCATATGCAGGCAATCCAGCCAGGTATCCAGTGCGTCAAACAGGCCTTCTTTATCTTCCTGCATGTCTTTATTGTAGGCCAGCGGTAACCCCTTCAGGGTCATCATCATGCCGGTCAATGCACCCTGAACACGGCCACACTTGCCACGAATCAGCTCCAGTGCATCCGGGTTCTTTTTCTGCGGCATCAACGAAGAACCGGAAGTAACACGGTCAGACAGTTCAACAAAACCAGCTTCGCCAGTATTAAAGAAGATAAGGTCTTCAGCGAAACGCGACAAATGCACCATGCCAATAGATGCGCCAGACAGCAACTCCAGCACATGGTCACGGTCGGAAACGCTGTCGAGACTGTTGCGTGTTGCACTAGCAAAGCCAAGCCACCCGGCCAGTTGTTCGCGATCAATCTCATAAGCAGTACCGGCCAGTGCACCACATCCCAGCGGGCTGACGTCAAGGCGCTTTAATGCATCCTGCAGGCGGCTTTCATCACGCGCCAGCATTTCGACATAAGCCAGGCACCAGTGGGCGAACGTAACAGGTTGGGCACGTTGCAAATGGGTATAACCCGGCATAACGGCATCCTGATTAGCTTCAGCCGTTTCTACCAGCGCTTTTTGCAGTTCACGGCTGGCACTGAGCAGATAAGTAATCTGGGATTTACACCAGAGTTTTAAATCAGTTGCGACCTGGTCATTACGGCTACGCCCGGTGTGAAGTTTTTTACCCAGTTGGCCTACTTTCTCGATAAGTTTGCCTTCCACCCAGCTGTGAATATCTTCAGCATCACTGGTCAGGATTGCTTCCGGCGACGCCTGAACTTCTTCCAGCAGAACATTGAGTGCGGCTTCCAGTTGCAGTTGTTCATCTGCAGTCAGCACACCAACAGTGACCAACGCTTTAGACCAGGCGACAGAACCCACAATATCCTGCTCAGCCAGCCGATAATCAAAGCGTAATGAGTCGTTAAACTGCTTAAACCGTTGATCCGCTGCCTGAGTAAAACGCCCGCCCCAAAGTGCCATAATCCGCTCCGTAATTCATGAATCCTGTTTAAAAAAGGCCCCCACATTGCCCGTGTCTACGCAACATGGGGGATAAAACTAAAAACTTATTTCTTCTGTTCGTTCAGCGCACGAATACGTGAAGACAGGGAGAACAAGCGAATGAAGCCGCCAGCATGGCTGTGGTCGTAAACTTCATCTTCACCGAAAGTCGCGAACTCTTCGCTGTACAGGCTGTTGGGTGATTTTTTCTGAATAGCAGTTACCCGGCCTTTATACAGTTCCAGTACCACTTCACCATTCACTTCACCTGCCAGGGATTCTGCAGCTGCCTGCAAAGACTGGCGCAGCGGTGCAAACCAACGGCCGTCATAAACCACGTAGGACATTTCCAGGCCAACCTGTTCACGCCATTTGAAGCTGTCACGGTCCAGTACCAGCTGCTCAACAGCACGCAATGCAGCCATCATAATGGTGCCCCCCGGGGTTTCGTAGCAACCACGGGATTTAATACCCACCAGGCGGTTTTCCACGATATCAACACGGCCAACGCCATGTTTGGAACCCAGAACATTCAGTGCTTCCAGGCATTTGAACGGGCTCATTGCTTCACCGTTCACGGCGACCACTTTACCGTGCTCAACAGTAATGGTGACTTGCTCAGCGGCATCCGGCGCTTCTTTCGGGTCAACAGTCCATACCCAGCAATCTTTATTCGGTGCATTCCACGGGCTTTCCAGCACACCGCCTTCAGTAGAGATATGCCAGGCGTTTTCATCACGGCTGTAAATTTTTTCCAGAGAAGCGGTTGTCGGGATGTCGCGCTCTTTCAGGTATGCCAGCAATGCTTCACGGGAACGCAGATCCCATTCACGCCATGGAGCAATGACTTTGAGGCCAGGAGCCAGGGCAGCCCATGCAGACTCAAAACGAACCTGGTCATTACCTTTACCAGTTGCGCCGTGAGCCAGTGCATCCGCACCCACTTTTTTCGCCACATCCACCAGCGCCTTAGCGATCAGCGGACGAGCCATGGAAGTACCCAGCAAGTAGCTGCCTTCGTACAGCGCACCGGTTTGCAGTACCGGATAAACATAATCACGAATAAATTCTTCACGCAGATCCACAACGTGGCATTCAATCGCTCCGGAACGCAGCGCTTTTTGTTCAACCCCTTTCAGATCATCACGATCCTGCCCAATATCCACTACGCAGGCGACAACTTCGCAGCCCTGATAGTTTTCTTTCAGCCAGGGAATGATAGCGGAGGTATCCAGACCACCGGAGTAGGCGAGAACAACTTTTTTGATGCCGTGATTTTGCATTTTCTTTTCCTTCAAGAGCGCATTAGGCCTGACCCTGCAGACCATATGGAGTCGTTAAACGTGTAGTGCGTTACGCAATGATACGGGTACCAATCGCAACACCATTGAATAGCGAGGGCAATTGCTCCGCATGGCGCCATGAGGCGATATCTACCGGGCGTCCAAGTGTACGCGCAGCATCCAGTGCAGCATTAACTTTCACAATCATCCCATCGGTAATGATGCCCTGAGCAATCAGTTGCTCCGCTTTTTCAGCTGTCATTTCAGCAATACGCTGGCCTTTACCATCCAGGATACCACTCACATCTGACAACAGGATTAAATCAGCACCCAGAGTTGCAGCCAGAGCCGTGGCAGCCTGGTCTGCGTTCACATTCATCAACAGGCCATCTTCTGTTATGCCAATAGAACTGACTACCGGGAGAAACCCACCGGCTAACAGTGAGTTCAGCAAACGATCAGAGCCCGGTTTTGCCAGGCCAACATGGCCCAGAGACTCATCCAACTGAGTGACGGTAACACTGCCACCATCCGCAAGGCACAGCCCTACAGCATCAATATGGTGCTTCTGAGCCCAGGCGAGCAATGTTTTATTTGCCGTACCAGCCAGAGCCCCGGTGATAATGTCTATCTGGTCTGCCGGTGTAACCCGCAGACCATTTTTTTTCTGTACGGGCAGGGCAAGTTTCTTCATTAATTCATCAACCAGACACCCGCCACCATGGACGATAACCAGAGGGCGCTGGTGAGACTCACGGTACGTAACCAGTGCAGCAAACAGGCGTTCCAGCGCTTCTTCACTATCCAGCAGAACACCGCCTAACTTAATAATTAATGGATTCATCATCTCACCTGATTGCTTTAAATAAGAGCCTGAGTCTCTGTAAAACCGAACCGAATATTTGCGCACTGCATCGCCTGAGCAGCTGCGCCTTTGAGCAGGTTATCTTCCGTGGCGACAACAATCAGATGCTGCCCCTGTACGGCAAAACCGATATCACAGAATGGTAAACCAACAACATTCTTCAGTGCAGGCATACCTTTTTCATAAAGACGAACCAACGGCTTATCACCATAAGCCTGTTGGTACACCGCCGCAATTTGCTGCTGAGTGACTCCATCCTGCAAACGGCAGGTGATGGTTTCCAGAATGCCGCGTGGGAAGTTCCCCAGATGCGGGGTGAAAATAATATCAGCGCCAAGATGCGATGCGATTTCAGGCTGGTGCCGGTGGGTGAACACACCGTACGGCTGCAGGCTGACTTCGCAGAAACTGTTAGACAGTGACGCTTTACGCCCGGCACCGCTCACACCACTGGTAGCATTGATAACCGGCCACTGAGTGAGATCCAGCAGGCCATTATCAATCAACGGTTTCAGCGCCAGTTGTGCGGCTGTTGGGTAACAACCCGGAACAGCAATTAAATCAGCCTGCTTAATTTTGTCTGCCTGCCATTCGGCAAGGCCATAAACGGCGCTGTCGAGCAAATCTGGGTGCTGGTGAGTAAAACCGTAATACTGGGTATAGAACTCAGCATTATTAACCCGGTATGCACCGGATAAATCAAACACGACACAACCCGCAGCAAGAAACTGCGGAGCCAGGTCATGGCTGACTTCGTGGGCAGTGGCAAGGAAAACGACATCAACACCCTGTGTAAATTCGCTAATATCAGACATAGGCTGAAGCGGCAAATCCACAATCCCTTTCAGTTGAGGGTGAAGACTTGAAAGTAATTTTCCTGCATCTGAACTTTGCGCAGACACTGTCAATGCGGTTATGTTCATATGAGGATGGCGATTCACATAGGAAGCAAGCTCTGCGCCGGTATAACCGCTGGCACCTACAATCAGCGTATTCAACATTGGGGTTGTATACCTTCTTTCCGTCATTTTTAACCTGGCTTCGGACTCTGCCGGAACCGCGTATTACTGGTTTACTCTTTGCCCTGTAACAGCAGAGCAAGAAAAGATTCATTTTTGAGCAATGTTAATGTATTTTTATTCATTAATTTTGCATGATTATCTATACTATTGTGACCCAGGACATGTCAACAGTGAAGATGAAATTACCGCCTTTTATCGAGATATATCGAGCGTTGATAGCAACGCCATCTATCAGTGCAACCGAAAGTTCACTGGATCAAAGTAATGCTTCTTTAATCAATTTGCTTGCAGGCTGGTTTGGCGACCTCGGGTTCCAGGTTGAAGTCCAGCCAGTCCCTGGTACACGTAATAAGTTTAATATGCTTGCCCGTATCGGCCAGGGTGCTGGCGGGTTGCTGCTTGCCGGGCATACCGACACCGTGCCATTTGACGACGGGCGCTGGACTCGCGACCCGTTTTCATTAACTGAACACGACAATAAACTTTACGGGCTGGGTACGGCAGATATGAAAGGCTTCTTTGCCTTCATTCTTGATGCACTGCGTGATATCGATGTCACCCGCCTGACCAAACCGCTCTACATTTTGGCGACCGCCGATGAAGAGACCTCCATGGCCGGTGCTCGCTATTTTGCAGAAAATACACAAATCCGCCCGGATTGCGCCATCATTGGCGAGCCTACCTCATTGCAACCAGTGCGTGCACACAAAGGCCATATGTCCAGCGCCATCCGGATCACCGGGCAATCAGGGCATTCCAGCGATCCCGCCCGGGGCATTAACGCCATTGAACTGATGCACGATGCAATTGGCCATATCATGGCGTTGCGTGACGACCTGAAATCCCGCTTCCACCATGATGCGTTCACCATTCCATATCCAACACTTAACCTGGGCCATATTCACGGCGGTGATGCATCCAACCGTATTTGTGCCTGCTGTGAATTGCATATGGATATTCGCCCGTTACCTGGCATGACACTGGATGATTTAAATGGCTTGCTGCAAGAGGCCTTATCTCCCGTCAGCAACCTGTGGCCTGGCCGTCTGGATATTTCCGAACTACATCCGCCAATTCCCGGTTACGAATGCCCGGTGAACCATGAACTGGTCGCAGTGGTGGAAAAACTGCTCAACACACCAACAGAAGTCGTTAACTACTGTACCGAAGCGCCGTTTATTCAAACTTTGTGCCCTACTCTGGTGCTCGGCCCTGGCTCCATTAACCAGGCGCATCAACCGGACGAATACCTGGAAACCCGGTTTATCAAACCCACACAAGAACTGATAACCCAGGTTATTCATCACTTTTGTTGGCATTAAATCAGTGGTAAGACCAATTCACTCTTTTGTATCAGGCAAAGGAGTGAATTAGTAATATTTAACATTTTCGCGCGAAAATAATCGGTATTTCCGCGTGAAAGTGCTGGAAACCAGTGTAATTCCATAAGAATTACTTATCGGGAGCCAGCAATATTAAATTTCATAAATTCACCAAATTTACGTGTTTGCTGAAGCGATTTCGCAGCAATTGACGAATGGAAACTAACGTGGCTTTATAAAAGGCGGTGTTTAACCCGCCAGGGTGAAAATCAATTGCATTTAGATGGGGTGTCTGGGGTCATATGAACGAACAATATTCCGCTTTGCGAAGTAATGTCAGTATGCTCGGCAAATTGCTCGGGGATACCATCAAGGATGTTTTGGGAGAACACATTCTTGATCGTGTAGAAACAATCCGTAAATTGTCGAAGTCTTCCCGCGCTGGCAACGACGCAAATCGGCAGGAGTTACTGAATACTTTACAGAACCTGTCTAAAGATGAACTACTTCCAGTAGCACGCGCCTTTAGTCAGTTTCTGAACCTTGCCAACACAGCAGAACAATTTCACAGCATTTCAGCCAATGGTGAATCAGCGAATAGCCCTGAAATTATTGCAAAAACAATTAAAAAGCTAAAAGCACAACCCAATTTAACTGAAGCTGCGATAAAAGAATCATTAGAATCTCTGTCACTAGAATTAGTGTTAACCGCGCACCCGACAGAAATTACTCGCCGGACACTTATTCATAAAATGGTGGAAGTGAATAATTGTCTTAAACAACTGGATCACAGCGATATTCCGGAATATGAACGTAATCAGATAATGCGCCGTCTGCGCCAGCTGATTGCCCAGTCATGGCATACCGATGAAATTCGTAAACACCGCCCGTCCCCGGTTGATGAAGCTAAATGGGGCTTTGCTGTTGTTGAAAACAGCTTGTGGGATGGCGTGCCTGGCTATTTGCGTGAACTGAATGAACAGTTGGAAGAGCATCTTAACTACAAGTTACCTGTTGATTTCGTTCCGGTACGCTTCACTTCGTGGATGGGTGGCGACCGCGATGGCAACCCAAACGTTACCGCCGACATTACTCGCCATGTTTTATTGCTCAGCCGCTGGAAGGCTACTGACCTGTTCCTGAAAGATATACAGGTACTTATCTCTGAGCTTTCAATGGCAGATGCCACACCTGAACTGCTTAAACTGGCCGGTGATGAACATAGCGAAGAACCTTATCGCCATATCCTTAAAGGGTTACGCAGCCAGTTAATGGCTACACAGACCTGGCTGGAAGCCCGGCTGAAAGGCCAGAAATTGCCGCGCCCACAAGGCTTGCTGACGCAAAACGAACAATTGTGGGATCCGTTGTATGCCTGCTACCAGTCACTGCACGCTTGTGGCATGGGTATTATTGCTAATGGTGAGTTGCTGGACACGCTGCGCCGCATCAAATGCTTCGGTGTACCGCTGGTTCGTATCGATATTCGTCAGGAAAGTACCCGCCATTCAGATGCAATGGGTGAAATCACTCGTTATCTGGGCCTTGGCGACTATGAAAGCTGGTCAGAAGCAGACAAACAGGCATTCTTAATTCGCGAACTGAATTCCAAACGCCCGTTGCTGCCTCGCCAGTGGCAGCCAAGCGAAGACACGCGCGAAGTGCTGGAAACCTGCAAAGTCATTGCCGAAGCGCCGCGTGGTTCTATCGCTGCTTACGTTATTTCCATGGCGAAAACGCCGTCTGATGTCCTGGCCGTACATTTACTGTTGAAAGAAGCGGGTATCGAATTTGCACTGCCAGTCGCACCGCTGTTTGAAACACTGGATGACCTGAATAATGCCAACGATGTGATGACTCAGTTACTGAACATTGACTGGTATCGTGGGTTTATTCAGGGCAAACAAATGGTGATGATCGGCTATTCCGATTCAGCCAAAGATGCCGGTGTTATGGCCGCTTCATGGGCACAATATCAGGCACAGGATGCGTTGATTAAAACCTGTGAAAAAGCAGGCATTGCATTAACACTGTTCCATGGCCGTGGCGGTTCAATTGGCCGTGGTGGCGCACCAGCTCACGCGGCTTTGCTGTCTCAACCGCCAGGCAGCCTGAAAGGTGGCCTGCGTGTTACCGAACAGGGCGAAATGATTCGCTTCAAATATGGTGTGCCTGAAGTCACTATCAGCAGCCTGTCGCTCTATACCGGGGCAATTCTGGAAGCCAACCTGTTGCCGCCGCCGGAACCGAAAGCCAACTGGCGCAACATTATGGACGAGCTGTCCGTGCTTTCCTGCAATATGTACCGGGGTTATGTGCGCGAGAACAAAGACTTTGTTCCGTATTTCCGCTCCGCGACACCTGAGCTGGAACTGGGGAAATTGCCACTGGGTTCACGCCCGGCAAAACGCCGCCCGAACGGTGGTGTGGAATCCCTGCGCGCAATTCCGTGGATTTTTGCCTGGACACAAAACCGTTTAATGCTGCCGGCATGGTTAGGCGCGGGCGCTGCACTACAGAAAATTGTGGATGACGGGAAACAGGACCAGTTAGAAAGCATGTGCCGCGACTGGCCATTCTTCTCCACACGCCTTGGCATGCTGGAGATGGTGTTTGCAAAAGCCGACTTGTGGCTGGCCGAGTACTACGACCAGCGTCTGGTGAAACCAGAACTCTGGCCTCTGGGCCAGGAGCTGCGCAAGCAACTGGAAGCGGATATCAAGCTGGTGCTGGCTATCGCCAATGATTCCCATCTGATGGCTGATTTGCCATGGATTGCGGAATCTATCACTCTGCGTAATATCTACACTGACCCACTGAATGTTCTGCAGGCTGAGCTATTGCACCGCTCACGTCAGGCCGATGCCGAGGGCAGTGAACCTGACCCGCGTATCGAGCAGGCACTGATGGTAACAATTGCCGGGGTTGCCGCCGGGATGCGTAACACAGGCTAACTGTTTGAATACATAGCCGCTCAGCTTTGTACTGGCGGGTAAAACAAAAACCCGGGAGCATGCTTCCGGGTTTTTTATTCCTGCAATTTACCGCCTTCAGCGCAATATTTCCCTGTTTCTGCCGCAGTAAACTGCTCATTAGCGCACTCCCATCGCACTTATCGTTGGAGGTTTATCATGGACAGCATTACGGCATCACCCGGTAAATATATTCAGGGCCAGCATATTCTCAGCCGCGCCGGGCAATACCTGAAACCACTTGGGCAGCACTTTCTAGTGCTCGCAGACAGCTTTGTCGCCGATCTGGTGGAAGAGAAGCTGCGCCGTACCTGTGAAGAGCATCAAATTGATGTGGAATTCGCACTCTTTGGTGGCGAGTGTTCACAATCCGAAATTGACCAACTATGCATACTGGCACAAAGAGCAGATTGCGATGCAATTCTGGGCATTGGTGGCGGGAAAACGCTTGATACAGCAAAGGCTGTGGCTTGCCTGATGAAAAGCCCCATGGTCATTGCGCCAACAGTGGCATCCAGTGACGCCCCTTGCAGTGCGCTGTCTGTTATCTACTGTGAGGATGGTTCTCTCGACCGTTACCTGCCATTACCACATAACCCGGATCTGGTGCTGGCAGACAGTGCAATTATTGCCGGAGCTCCACCACGGTTACTGGCTGCAGGCATTGGAGATGCCTTGTCCACCTGGTTTGAAGCCCGCGCTTGTGCAAAAAGCGGTTCGGTGACCAGTGCCGGAGGCTTGCCTGGCAGAGCCGCTCTGGCACTGGCTGAACTGTGTTACCACACGCTCCTTGAATCGGGTGTTACTGCTGTCTCAGATGCACAACAACACAACGTCACCACAGCGCTGGAACGCGTTATTGAAGCCAATATTTACCTGAGTGGTATTGGGTTTGAGAGTGGTGGTCTGGCAGCGGCACATGCTGTGCATAACGGGCTAACAACCCTGCCGGATACGCAAAAAACGCTGCATGGCGAAAAAGTCGCGTTTGGTACACGGGTGCAGTTGATACTCGAAGATGCGCCACAGGAAGAACAGGCAGCGGTACTGAACCTGTGTCGCAACGTAGGTTTGCCCGTCACCTTAAGTGAATTAGGTATTACACAAGGGGTTGAGGAAAAAGCCCGCCAGGTTGCACAGGCCAGTTGCCAGCCAGACAACCCAATGCACAATATGCCAGGCAAGATAACACCACAACAGGTGTTCGACGCCATTTTACTGGCAGATGAACTGGGCCGTATGCAGCCCGCATCATCATAACTTCGGCGCTTTCGCAGGCCAGGGGGCTTATGCGCCACCTGGCATGACATCAGTACAAATTAGATAATTAGATCGCCGGGCGTACACCCAGAGTGTGGCAAATGGCATAACTCATTTCAGCACGGTTCAGTGTGTAGAAGTGGAAATCTTTCACCCCTTCCCGGCTTAAAATTTTCACCATATCCATAGCAATGCTGGCGCCCACCAGCTTACGGGTTTCCGGGTCATCATCCAGCCCGTCGAACATTGTCGCCATCCATTGTGGGACACGCACATTCGTCATTGTGGCGAATTTCTGCAGTTGCTTGTAGTTACTGACAGGTAAAATGCCCGGCACAATTTCAACATCAATGCCGGCAGCCGCGCAGCGGTCGCGAAAACGCAGGTAATTTTCCACATCGAAGAAAAATTGGGTAATAGCCCGGTTAGCGCCTGCATCAATTTTCCGTTTCAGGTTAATTAAATCTGCCTGAGCACTCTTCGCTTCCGGATGCACTTCCGGATAAGCGGCAACAGAAATATCAAAATCCGCAACGTCTTTCAGTAACGCTACCAGGTCAGCTGCGTACATATCCGGTTTCCCGCTACCCGGCGGAAGATCACCACGCAGCGCGACAATTTGGCGAATCCCGTTATCCCAGTAATCCTGAGCAATGGATTTGAGTTCGTCGCGAGTGGCATCAATGCAGGTTAAATGTGGTGCAGCCACCAGCCCGGTGCGCTCTTTAATATCTTTAATAATGCTGTGAGTACGGTCGCGCTCACCAGAGTTAGCACCGTAAGTAACAGAGACAAATTTAGGGCGCAGGCTGCTCAGCCGGTCGATAGAGTTCCAGAGCGTTTGCTCCATTTCACTGGTTCGTGGCGGAAAAAACTCAAACGAGACATTAATGTGCCCCTGAACCTCAGCCAGGCTCTGATTCAAAGCATCTCGCTGGTTGGCGTGAAAGAAACTCATACCTTACCTCATCACTCTTATCGCTGTTCTGTTATTTATTTACATCTATACGTTTAGACGTCCAGATGTAAAAATGAAGGAAAAGCCTCGCCTCGTCAACTGAAAAATTCTTGTGTGGCAGGAATAATTATCAGCCAACGTGAAAAAATTTCATGGATAAGTGATGATTTTTATACGCAGAAGGTGATGGCATACCGCCTTCAGGCCATCAGGCCCGAATAGCGGTATGAAATAGCAGGATTTAAAGCAGTTTTGCCAGGCGATTGATATCAGACTGAATAGCGCCGGCAGTAACATCCCGCCCGGCACCCGGCCCGCGAATAACCAGGGGGTTATCCCGATACCAGCGGCTTTCAATGGCAAACACGTTGTCACAGGGCAGCAAGGAAGCTAACGGATGCTCCTGGCGTACCGCTTCCACACCAACCCGGGCTTTACCATTGGCATCAAAACGCGCGACATAGCGCAATACCAGCCCCATCTCCTGCGCAGCTTCCAGCCGTTGCAACATTTGCTCATTCAGTGCGTCGCCATTTTCGAAGAAATAGTCAACAGAACCAGATTCACAACCAACCGGAACCAGTGATTCTACCCGCACCTGTTCAGGTTCGATGTCGTACCCGGCCTCACGGGCCAAAATCACCAATTTGCGCATGACATCCTGCCCGGAGAGATCTACCCGCGGATCAGGTTCAGTCAGCCCCTGCTGCCAGGCCTGATCCACCAGATCGGTGAAAGGCACTGTGCCGTCAAATTGCAAAAACAACCAGGAAAGTGTTCCGGAGAAAATCCCACTGATCGCAAGGATCGAGTCACCACTGTCTCGCAAGTCGCGCACCGTATGGTTTACGGGTAAACCCGCCCCCACAGTTGCGTTGTATAACCAGTGGCGACCTGTTTTCGCAAACGCATCGCGAATCAGGCGGAATTTATCGCTGGAACTGGCTCCTGCCAGTTTATTCGCACTAATGACATGGAAACCGTGGCTGGCAAAATCCAGATACTGATCAGCCAGTTGTTCACTGGCAGTTACATCCAGCACCACCAGGTCATCGTACGGGTGAGCTCGCATCCACAGGAACAGCGCTTCTTCATCCAGCTCTACCGCTTCATCATTGAAGAAAGCCAGTGCCCGGCTGGCATCGAGCCCATCATAGCTCAACAAACTACGGCGGCTGTCCACCACCCCGGCCAGAATAAATTCAAACCCTGTCCGGGCGGATAATGATTCCTGCTCACGGGCAAATAATTCCAGCCAGCGAGAACCAATATTGCCTTTTCCAAACAGTACCAGACCAATACGCTTCTCGGCGCGGAACAAAGACTGGTGCAGCCCCTGAATCAGGTGTTCAGTTGGCCCGCTACGGAGTACCGCAACCAGGCTGATACCTTCATCGGATTGCCAAATAAACTCGACCGGCTGGTCTTTTAGCTGCTGCCAGAAACGATGGCTGTGCAGAGGATTGCGGCACACACCCGCCCCTACCATTGCAACCAAAGCCAGCCCTTCACGCAGCACCAGTTCACCTTGTGGTGCAATATCCTGTAATTGCTGCCAGGCACTGTTCACTACTTCCGAGGTATAGCACAATTGCAACAGATGGCGGTCAGGATGCACGCCAATAGCAAGAGGGCGAAGTTGAGCGCGTTTCAGCACCGTATCCACCTCTTTTTGCGCCTGGCGGAAATCTTGTTCCGGTGCCAACTGGAGCTCAATCAAACATACGTCGTCGTGACTGGTCACAATACGTGCCCCAGTCCCGGAGGCTAATACGCGTTCAATACGCGTTGAGCCTTGCTCTGGGTTATAGCTACAACGCAACTGCAGGTCGATATCGCTGCCGGATACAGGCTGAAGGGTACGGGTATGCAGCACTGGAGCGGCAAGGCGAGCCAGTTCACTGGCTTCATCCAGGCGCAATAACGGCAGCAGGCAGGCATCACTCACCTTACGCGGATCTGCGCTATAAACACCAGCCACATCACTCCAGATAGTGACGCGGGAAACCCCTGCCAGCGCACCAATTTGCGTCGCAGAATAGTCAGAGCCATTGCGGCCCAGCAACACCGTTTCTCCGGCGTTGTTACGGCAAATAAAGCCGGTTACCACAATACGCTTGCCAGGATGCTGGACCAGGAGTTGTTGTAACAACGGATAAGACAGGCCTTCATTCACCTGAGGCTGTGCCGCACGTTCTGCCCGCATAAAATCGCGGGCGTCCAGCCAGGCTGCTTCCATCCCTTGCAACCTGAGGACCTCAGACATCAACCGGGCTGACCAAACTTCACCATGCCCGACAACTTCGGCATAAATGGCATCAGTGATTGTGCTGTCCAGTAATACAGCCAGGCGCTCCAGGTCATGAACAAAATCGGCAATCAGCCCATCAGCAATCTCAGCAGGCAATAACCCACTAATCAGTTCGGTCTGATAGCGGCGCAGCGCTTGCTGCACCTGGTGAGCAGAGAGCCGGTCAGTCTGGCTCAGTTTCAGCCAGCTAATCAGTTGGTTGGTTGTGCTGCCAGCGGCAGATACCACCACTAAATCGCCTGGGCAGGAATACTCTTCCAAAATTGTGGCCACCCGCAAGTAGCACTTCACATCGGCAAGACTGCTCCCGCCAAACTTATGTAACTGGCGGCCTGCGCCCCCTGCTGGTGCAGTAACACTCATACTTACCCCTCAGATGCAGCCCGGAATCCATTTTCCAGGTCAGCAATTAGATCGTCACCATCTTCTATTCCGGTTGAGATACGTAGCAACGTCTCAGAAATACCGGCAGCCGCACGCGCTTCTGCTGACATTCCGGCATGGGTCATCGTCGCGGCATGGGAAATTAAGCTTTCAACCCCACCCAAAGATTCCGCCAGTGTAAAGAGAGAGAGCCCTTTGAGGAAGCGGCGTAATGTTTGTTCGTCACCATCCAGTTCAAAACTGAGCATCGCACCAAACCCTTTTTGCTGGCGTACAGCAATATCATGCCCTGGGTTTTCAGGAAGTGATGGGTGATAAAGACGCTTAACCAGGGGCTGTTTTTTCAGATAGTCCACAATGGCAAGTGCATTGCGTTGAGCGAGTTCAACTCGCGGAGCCAGGGTACGAATCCCACGTAGCAGCAAATAGCTGTCAAAAGCGCTTCCTGTTACCCCGATATTGTTTGCCCACCAGGCAAGCTCTGTCGCCATATCGGCATCTTTGGCAATCACGGCGCCCGCTACAACATCAGAATGCCCGTTAAGGTATTTGGTGCAGGAATGAACCACCAGGTCCGCGCCCAAAGCCAGCGGGTTTTGCAACGCCGGGCTCAGGAAAGTGTTATCAACAACAGTGATTGCACCGGCAGCTTTTGCCGCCTGGCAAATTTTTGCGATGTCCACGACACGCAGTAAAGGGTTGCTCGGGCTTTCTATCAGCACCAGTTTGGGATTTTGTGCCAGAGCCGATTCCAGTGCCGCTTCATCATTCTGGTCAACAAACTGTACACGGTAGCAACCACGTTTCGCCATGCTGTCAAATAACCGGTAGCTGCCGCCATAACAATCATGGGGCGCAACTAACAGGTCGCCGGGGTTCAGGAAAATAGCCGTCAACAAATGAATGGCAGACATGCCCGTATTCGTCATAACTGCACCGGCACCACCTTCCAGTTCAGCCAGTGTACGCTGGACAACATCGCGCGTTGGGTTGCCACGGCGAGAATAGTCATGCTCGCGTGGTGAATTGAAATCAGTGAAGTTATAAGTCGTGGAGAGATGAATCGGCGGCACAACACAACCGTACTGTTCATCATTGTTTAATCCGCTACGTACAGCAATTGTGGCTTGTTTGCGTGTCATGGTGAGTATCCCTGGCTGACACCTGAACCGGCAGGCGCGTAATACAGTAATCAGAAGACAGCCAACAGAGTAAACAGAGTTAACATAGACGTCAATACATCTGGACATCTAAACTTCTTTGCGTATAGATTGAGCAGAGCGCCAATAACCGTTAAACTTATACGCTTAAGATCCGCAACACAGCAACGCTGTCTAAAAATGTGCGAATCTGTGTACGGTAAAAATTTACTTTAATGGTCAGTTCCCGCAAGGGGTTGGGCCTTTTTTAATGACTGAGAGGACTAAAGGTATCTCATGGCTGAATGGAGCGGCGAATATATCAGCCCATACGCTGAGCACGGTAAGAAGAGTGAACAAGTAAAGAAAATTACGGTTTCCATTCCTCTGAAAGTGTTAAAGATCCTCACTGACGAACGTACTCGTCGCCAGGTAAATAACCTGCGCCACGCAACGAACAGTGAATTGCTGTGTGAAGCATTTCTCCACGCATTTACCGGGCAGCCGTTACCAGACGACGATGACCTGCGTAAAGAGCGAAGTGATGAAATTCCGGAACATGCAAAAGTAATTATGCGTGAGCTGGGAATAGACCCGGATACGTGGGAATATTAATCCGGTGCAGCGTTATCATCAGATAACAGATGCAAAAAAGGCGCCTCTCGGCGCCTTTTTTGTGGCAAGCAAAATCTTACTTGCTGCCCGGAATGCTGAAACGTTTGTTGAAACGTTCAACACGACCGCCGGTATCAACAACACGTTGTTTACCAGTGAAGAACGGGTGGCATTTACCACATACGTCCAGGTTCAGGTCGTGACCCACGGTAGAATGGGTTTTGATGACGTTACCGCAAGAACAAGTTGCAGTAATTTCTACATAATTCGGGTGAATATCTTTTTTCATGGAAAACCTCAGGTCTAAGGCCGCGTCGCTCTTCCAGCCCTAACGCCAGACACCACGCGAAGTTGATAGTAATGTTTTTGAGTGCGAAATTGCACATCAAAGGCGGCGAATCATACAGAAATTAACCAGGGTATGCAAACTGATCCGCACACAACCGCAGCCACAGTGTACACTAGGCTGCCTTTTTTTGCTTTGGAAGCGCTGATGCCCGTTGCCCACGTTGCTTTGCCCGTTCCGCTAAACCGCACTTTTGACTATGCCGTACCTGAAAATATGGTGCTGGTAGCAGGCTGCCGTGTCACCGTGCCTTTCGGAACGCAAAAACGCACAGGTATTGTGGTCAGTATTGATGACTTCAGCGAACTCCCTCTGGCAGACCTGAAAACTGTGCAAGAAGCACTGGACAGCGCACCGCTTTACTCAGCATCTTTATGGCGTTTACTCCAGTGGGCCGCTAACTACTACCACCACCCGATTGGTGAAGTGCTGTTCCACGCCTTACCCATTCCATTACGCCAGGGTAAACCTGCTCTGTTGTCGCCGCAAAGTTACTGGTTTGCTACCGAACAAGGCATGGCAACGGACCTGAATGGGTTAAAACGTGCGCCAAAGCAACAGCAAGCGCTGGCGGCTCTTCGCCAGGGCCCGGTGCTGCGCCAACAAACGACAGAACTTGACCTGAACGATTCCGCTCTCCAGTCATTGCGCCGTAAAGGGCTGTGTGACATTCGCCAGGAAGAGCCAGCAAGTTCGCCATGGCAAAACACATTCACACTTGCTCAGGAACGCCTGCGGTTGAATACCGAGCAGGCAATGGCGGTTGGGGCAATTCACGGTGACGATGACCATTTTACTGCCTGGCTACTGGCGGGTATAACCGGCTCCGGGAAGACAGAAGTCTACCTGAGCGTGCTGGAAAACGTGTTGGCACGAGGCAAACAGGCGCTGGTACTGGTGCCAGAGATTGGGCTTACACCACAAACCATCGCCCGTTTTCGCGAACGATTTAATGCTCCGGTAGATGTGCTGCATTCAGGGCTGAATGACAGTGAGCGGTTAGCCACGTGGATCAAAGCCAGCCGGGGTGACTCCGCGATTGTGATTGGTACGCGTTCAGCGTTGTTTACCCCATTTCGCAACCTGGGCGTTATCGTTATTGATGAAGAGCATGACAGCTCCTATAAGCAACAGGAAGGTTGGCGTTACCACGCCCGTGATCTTGCCGTGTGGCGTGCCCACAGTGAAGACATTCCCATTGTGCTTGGGTCTGCCACGCCTTCGCTGGAAACACTGTATAACGTCCAGCAACGCAAATATCGCCAACTTAAACTGACCCGGCGGGCAGGAAATGCTCGCCCGGCAATGCAACACGTTCTGGATCTGAAAGGCCAGTCACTTCAGGCTGGTTTATCTCCGGCACTGATTAACCGCATGCGCCAGCACCTTGAAGCGGATAACCAGGTGATTTTATTCCTGAACCGGCGCGGATATGCACCGGCTTTGCTGTGCCATGATTGTGGCTGGATTGCTGAATGCCAGCGGTGTGATCACTATTACACCGTTCATCAACGTCAGCGGCACCTGCGCTGCCACCATTGCGACAGCCAGCGGCCGATTCCTCACCAATGCCCGGGGTGTGGTTCAACCCACCTGGTACCCGTCGGCACGGGCACAGAACAACTGGAAGAAAGCCTTGCTCCGTTTTTTCCTTCAGTGCCCATTTCCCGCATTGACCGCGACACCACCAGCCGTAAAGGCGCACTGGAAAAACACCTTGAGGCGGTTCACCGTGGAGGGAAGAGGATCCTGATTGGTACCCAAATGCTGGCTAAAGGGCACCACTTTCCCGATGTCACCCTGGTCGCCTTGCTTGATGTCGATGGTGCATTATTTTCAGCTGATTTCCGCGCCGCAGAACGCTTCGCTCAACTGTACACTCAGGTATCAGGGCGAGCCGGGCGGGCGGGCAAACAAGGCGAAGTTATTTTACAAACTCACCATCCCGACCACCCCTTACTACAAATTTTGCTCGCAAAAGGTTATGACGCATTTGCCAGCCAGGCGCTGGCTGAGCGGCAAAAAGTCATGTTGCCCCCCTGGAGCAGCCATGTGCTTATTCGCGCTGAAGACCACAACAACCAGCATGCTCCGGTCTTCTTACAGCAATTGCGCAACCTGCTTCAGGCAAGCCCGGCGGCAGACCAACAACTGTGGTTGCTCGGCCCGGTTCCGGCTCTGCAACCCAAACGTGGTGGTCGATTCCGTTGGCAGCTCTTGCTGCAACACCCTTCACGCGCCCGTCTTCAACAAGTATTGGCAACTGCACTGGTTCTGGTTAACACCCTGCCCGGGGCGAAAAAAGTAAAATGGATGCTGGACGTCGATCCGATTGAAGGCTAATTCGCCAGAAGAATGCGAGGATGCTCCGAAAAACGACACAGATCACACTTCAAATGAAAGAGTTGTAACAACTTGCTGCGATTATCTGATAAAAATGTGAACAGCATCAGATAAAATGCATCATTTGCGGTTTCGGACGAGGAGAGCACGTTGAAGGCGAACAAAAAAGTCGTGGCGCCCACGATGAAAGATGTGGCAGAAAAAGCAGAAGTGTCCACAGCAACAGTCTCTCGCGCATTAATGAACCCCGAGAAAGTTTCACAGGCAACACGCACTCGGGTTGAACAGGCCGCTATTGAGCTGGGTTATCTGCCACATGCTCTGAACCGCAGCGCCAAACGCAACGACTCCCGCACCCTGCTGGTCATTGTGCCGGATATTTGCGATCCCTTTTTCAGTGAAATTCTGCGCGGTATCGAAACCACTGCGGCACAGCATGGCTACCTGGTGTTAATTGGCGACTGCGCCCACCAAAACCAGCAAGAAAAAAACTTTATTGACCTCATCATCAGTAAACAAATCGATGGCATGCTACTGCTCGGCTCCCAACTGCCTTTCGATGCCAGCCGCGAAGAGCAACGCAACCTGCCGCCAATGGTGATGGCGAACGAATTCGCACCTGAGCTGGAACTACCAACAGTTCACATCGACAACCTGACTGCGGCTTTTAATGCTGTCGCCTGGTTGTTACAGCAAGGTCATACTCATATTGCCTGTATTGCCGGCCCCGAAGAGATGCCGCTCTCACACTACCGCTTGCAAGGGTATATTCAGGCCCTGAGGCGCAATGGCATCACGGTAGACTCAAACTATATTGTACGCGGCGATTTTAGCTATGAAGCCGGGGCGAGTGCGCTTGAGCAATTGCAACGCCTGCCTGTTCCGCCCACCGCCATATTTTGCCACAGTGATGTCATGGCGCTGGGTGCGCTTTCATGGGCAAAACGCCACGGCCTGCGCGTACCACAGGACCTGTCTATTATGGGTTTCGACGATATTGCATTATCACGCTTTTGCGACCCGCCACTCACCACCATGGCGCAGCCCCGCTTCAAGATTGGCGAGGAAGCGATGCTGCTGCTTCTGGAACAGTTGAATGGGAACACCATCAGCCCGGGCTCCCGTTTGCTTGACTGCGATCTGGTCATCAGGGAATCGACTGGTCCGGCAAAAACAGGGATTTAACGCTTTCGGAATCCTTAATCTGGTCAAACTCCCGCCCCTTAAGTAACATGGCGGACTGATAAATACGATATTCACAGCGAAACGATAGTGGCACAACGAGATTACGTACGTCGTGGGCAATCGACGCCGGCACGGCGGAAAAAAGGAAATTCCCGCAAAAAGCAGGCTCAGGGGTCTGCACTCTCTCCAGTGATGGTTGCCGTTGCGGCTGCTGTTCTGGTGGCTTTTGTTGGCGGGCTTTACTTTATTACCCATCATAAAAAAGAAGAAAGTGAGGCGCGAAGCGGGCAAAGCATTCCTGGCAATGGTCTGCCGCCGAAGCCCGAAGAGCGGTGGCGCTATATTAAAGAGTTGGAAAATCGCCAGCCAGGCATCCGCACGCCTACAGAACCCTCTTCAGGAGGGGAAATCAAGAATGCTGACCAGCTAACCAATGAGCAACGCCAGTTACTGGAGCAAATGCAGGCAGATATGCGCCAGCAGCCCACACAACTGAGTGAAGTGCCCTGGAATGAACAAACGCCAGAACAACGCCAGCAAACATTGCAGCGTCAACGCCAGGCCGCCGCGGCACAACAACAGGCACAGCCTTCGGGTGCGTCATCCCGCGCGGCGGCGACTCAGTCTCAGCCTTCAACAACGCGTAATACACAAACTTATTCGCACTCTTCCCCTGTGCGGGCACCCACATCAGCCTCACCTTATGAAGACCTGATGCAAACGCCTGCGCATACATCCCAAAGGGAACAGACGCGGAGTACCACTGCAACCCGAACCGAACAGCCTGCGCCTGTCACACAGGTACAGGAGCCGGCCAAAACTGCAGAGAAAAAAGATGAGCGTCGCTGGATGATACAATGTGGCTCATTCCGCGGGTCAGACCAGGCCGAAACTGTGCGTGCGCAGTTAGCATTTGAAGGTTTTTCTTCACATATTACCGTGAATAATGGCTGGAACCGGGTAGTCATTGGCCCGTTGAAAGGGAAAGAGAATGCTGACTCCACTATCAGCCGGTTGAAGATTTCCGGCCACACAAACTGCATCCGTATCGCATCCGGGGGTTGAAACCCCCAATTTTCCCCCCATCTATAATTTCATTCTCTTCCGGGCATTTTTTGGTGAGCTGTAGTACTGGCAGCAAATAGTACAGGCAAACCCGGCCCGGAATACCCTCATTCAGCTATCCACAAGGGGTCTGCTCGTGACAACAATAGTAAGTGTACGCCGCAACGGCCATGTAGTAATCGGTGGCGATGGTCAGGCCACGCTGGGCAATACCGTAATGAAAGGTAACGTCAAAAAAGTACGTCGCCTCTACAATGACAAAGTCATTGCGGGTTTTGCTGGCGGAACAGCAGATGCCTTTACCTTGTTTGAACTGTTCGAACGCAAACTGGAAATGCACCAGGGTCACCTGGTCAAAGCCGCGGTTGAACTGGCCAAAGACTGGCGTACTGACCGTATGCTGCGCCGCCTGGAAGCGCTACTGGCTGTAGCGGATGAAAATGCCTCACTCATCATTAGTGGCAATGGCGACGTTATCCAGCCCGAAAATGACCTGATTGCGATTGGTTCTGGTGGCCCTTATGCCCAGGCCGCTGCTCGTGCATTACTGGAAAACACAGAGTTAGGCGCACGCGATATTGTCGAAAAAGCGTTGGGTATTGCAGGTGATATCTGTATTTACACCAACAGTTTCCAGACCATTGAAGAATTACCGTCAAAAGTTTAAGGACTGCCCATGTCTGAAATGACCCCACGCGAAATTGTCAGCGAACTCGACAAACACATTATTGGTCAGGACGCAGCAAAACGTTCTGTCGCTATTGCGCTGCGTAACCGCTGGCGCCGTATGCAGCTTGATGAAGAGTTGCGCCATGAAGTGACACCAAAAAATATCCTGATGATCGGGCCAACAGGTGTAGGTAAAACTGAAATAGCCCGCCGCCTGGCAAAACTGGCTAATGCGCCGTTCATCAAAGTGGAAGCAACCAAATTCACCGAAGTGGGCTATGTTGGTAAAGAAGTGGATTCTATTATCCGGGATTTAACCGATTCTGCCATTAAAATGGTTCGTATGCAGTCCATTGAAAAAAACCGTTATCGTGCAGAAGAAATGGCAGAAGAACGGGTTCTGGATGCGTTGATCCCACCGGCAAAAAATAACTGGGGCCAGTCTGAAGCTCCCCAGGAACCCTCTGCTGCGCGCCAGGCGTTTCGCAAGAAACTGCGTGAAGGCCAACTGGACGATAAAGAAATAGAAATCAACCTTGCGGCCGCGCCTATGGGTGTTGAAATCATGGCTCCTCCAGGTATGGAAGAAATGACCAGCCAGCTTCAGTCCATGTTCCAGAATCTGGGTGGGCAGAAACAAAAGCCGCGTAAGCTGAAAATCAAAGATGCGATGAAGCTCCTGGTGGAAGAAGAAGCCGCAAAACTGGTGAATCCGGAAGAACTGAAGCAGGACGCAATTGATGCCGTTGAGCAGCATGGCATCGTGTTTATCGATGAGATCGATAAGATTTGTAAGCGTGGTAATGCTTCTGGCCCGGATGTGTCGCGCGAAGGCGTACAACGCGATTTGCTGCCTCTGGTTGAAGGTTGTACGGTATCCACGAAGCATGGGATGGTGAAAACAGACCATATTCTGTTTATTGCTTCTGGTGCATTCCAGGTTGCCAGCCCGTCAGACCTTATTCCAGAACTGCAAGGCCGCTTGCCTATTCGCGTAGAGTTGCAGGCACTGACCACTGAGGATTTTGAGCGGATCCTGACAGAACCGAACGCGTCCGTCACTGTACAGTACAAAGCGCTGATGGCAACCGAAGGGGTTGATATTGCCTTCACTGACGACGGTATTCGCCGCATTGCTCAGGCTGCATGGCAGGTCAATGAAACCACTGAAAACATTGGTGCCCGCCGTTTGCACACTGTGCTGGAACGCCTGATGGAAGATATTTCGTTTGATGCCAGCGAGATTGGTGGTGAAACCATCACTATTGATGCCGCCTATGTCAGCAAGCACCTTGATGAACTGGTGGCAGACGAAGACCTGAGCCGGTTTATTCTGTAATCACCAGGCACCCGCGGGTATCACGACACCAATGGGTAACACTCTTTCAGGTTAGGCCATGTACCGTGTACAATTCGGTTCCGAGCCTAATCCTGTTCATTTCAATGGGGGCATCGCGCCCCCATTTTTATTGTTGGCGATAAAACATGACTGATGCCCAACCTGTGAGTGTTGCCCGCGCGTGGTTTGAAAGCCTGCGTCCTCGTACACTGCCCCTGGCGTTTATTTCTATTGTTGTGGGGAGCGTTCTGGCCTGGTGGCAACATACTTTTGATCCGCTTGTTGCGGCGCTGGCTTTGTTAACCGCCGGGTTATTACAAATTCTTTCAAATTTAGCCAATGATTATGGCGATGCACTTAAAGGCAGTGATAAGCCAGGCCGTATAGGGCCATTGCGGGGTATGCAAAAAGGCCTGATCAGTGTGCCTCAAATGAAAGTTGCCCTAATTATCACCGTTACACTAACCTGCCTGTCTGGCCTGGCCCTGGTGCTGGTCGCCTGCCATACCCTGTCTGACTTGTTTGGTTTTCTCTTGCTGGGCGTGCTGGCTATTATCGCCGCGATTACCTATACCGTTGGCAATAAACCTTATGGTTACATGGGCCTTGGTGACATATCAGTACTGATTTTCTTTGGCTGGCTGAGTGTTGTGGGAGCCTGGTATTTACAAACTCACCAACTGGCAGTTTCTATCTTCATTCCTGCGACTGCAACCGGGTTGTTAGCAACAGCGGTACTGAATATCAATAACCTGCGAGATTTAGACAGCGACAGGGAGAATGGTAAAAACACGCTCGCTGTGCGCCTTGGGCCGTATAACGCCCGCCGTTACCATGTCATGTTGCTTATCGGTGCTCTGTTATGCTTTGCCTTGTTTAATTTATTTTGGCTGAAGCAAGTATGGGGATGGTTGTTTGTGCTCTCGGCTCCATTACTGCTGCGCCAGTGCCGTTATATTCTGCGGGAAACCAACCCGGTAGCAATACGCCCAATGCTTGAAAAAACAGTGAAAGCAGCCTTGCTGACCAATATCTTGTTCATTGCAGGCATCATCATCAGCCAATGGGGCGGATAACTGACCCACATCAACGCATCCTGCGGTTTTTTAAGGACAATACGCAACAGGCTGAAAATTACTCATTACAGCAGGACATCGCCAGACATTAAGCGATATACTGAAAACTACCAGCGGCAACTAAGTGTTAATCCTATGAAATACGATACTTCAGAGTTGTGCGATATCTACCACGAAGATGTTAATGTCGTCGAACCGTTGTTTTCTAACTTCGGTGGGCGTCACTCCTTTGGTGGACAGGTCATCACAGTAAAATGTTTCGAGGACAACGGGTTGCTGTATGAGCTGCTCGAAGAAAATGGCCGTGGGCGTATCCTGGTTGTGGATGGCGGTGGCTCAGTACGTCGTGCACTGCTCGACGCCGATCTGGCTCGCCTGGCTATGCAAAACGAATGGGAAGGCATTGTTATATACGGTGCTGTACGCCAGGTGGATGATCTGGAAGAAATGGATATTGGTATTCAGGCTATTGCCGCGATTCCTGTGGGTGCCGCGGGAGAAGGTACCGGCGAGAGTGATATCCGGGTCAACTTTGGTGGTGTAACGTTCTTTTCAGGCGACCACCTCTACGCAGATAACACTGGCATTATTCTTTCTGAAGAACCTCTGGATATCGAATAGGCGTACTATTGGGCGCAGACATCACTGCGCCCAAAAGGCCTCGCCTGGGGAAATTAAACCTCTTCCATTTTTCCCAACAGTGCCTGTAAACGCTCTTGCCAGACACCCTGCTGCTCTTTCAGTTGGTTATTTTCCTGCTCCAGCGCTCCGCGGTTTTCCTGTGCAAGCTGTACTTCCTGCGCCAGGTTGTTGTTCTTTTCTTTCAGCTCTTCGATTTCCATCTGCAACAGCGTGATGGTATCAATAGCCTGTTGTACTTTGGCTTCCAGTTTTTCAAACACTTCAAATGACATTGTCATACCTCTCCTGAATTACAAAGGCGCTGATGGATGACTATCCTGTCCCGCTTCGGCGACGCCTTAATGATATACGTTACATCACGCAAGACTTCGATTGTAAGAAGCCTGACAGCCCCTGTCCAGCGAGATACCGGGCTGTTTGCGGATTGCAACACTTTTCAGCATTTGCTGAACCTCACACGCCACTGTTCAGCCCAATTGTTAATATATCCGTTAAAAAAATGAGGTATTTCTTATCACGCCCGATAATTATCCAGCTCAACAGTCTGGTCTGCGCAGCGCGAAAACGCTCATTTTCTTGACGACGCACACAAAAATCACTTTCGATATTTCTCGTTTTTGCTCGTTAACGATAAATTAACAGTATGTCTACACGACATGGCGGGTTATTGGCTTACCCGTACAAACAATAATCATTAATTTACCTTCAGGACCCGATTATGAGTCAAACTTCAACCTTAAAAGGTCAGTGCATCGCCGAATTTATTGGTACCGGGTTGTTGATTTTCTTCGGTGTTGGCTGTGTTGCCGCTTTAGTTGTCGCAGGCGCAACATTTGGCCAGTGGGAAATCAGTATCATCTGGGGTTTGGGGGTGGCTATGGCCATCTATCTGACAGCAGGTGTATCCGGCGCACACCTCAACCCGGCAGTCACTCTTGCATTGTGGCTGTTTGCGAACTTCGAAGGGCGAAAAGTTGTGCCCTTTATCTGCTCACAGTTTCTCGGTGCCTTCTGCGCCGCAGCTCTGGTTTACGGGCTTTATTACAACCTGTTTATTGATTATGAGCTCACTCACCATATTGTTCGCGGAACACCAGAAAGCCTGCAACTGGCAGGTATTTTCTCTACTTACCCAAATCCCCATATCAACTTCTACCAGGCTTTTGCTGTTGAGATGGTAATTACCGCCATTCTTATGGGCGTCATTATGGCACTGACTGATGATGGTAACGGGATCCCGCGCGGCCCACTCGCACCACTGTTAATTGGCCTGCTCATTGCGGTTATTGGTGCGTCGATGGGGCCATTAACCGGATTTGCAATGAACCCGGCACGTGACCTTGGCCCAAAAACATTCGCCTGGCTGGCTGGCTGGGGAGACATCGCGTTCACTGGCGGGCGTAACATTCCTTACTTCCTGGTTCCGGCTTTTGGCCCTGTGGCTGGCGCCATTCTGGGAGCATTTGGCTACCAGAAATTAATCGCCCACCATTTACCTGGTAAAAAACCTGTTGTAGAAACATCAAATTCATCATCGCCTGCGGTGGCGCAACAAAAAGCCTCGCTGTAATTCGACTTAAGGACACACATTTATGACCACAGAGAAAAAATACATCGTCGCACTGGACCAGGGCACCACCAGTTCCCGGGCCGTGGTAATGGATCACGATGCAAACATCGTCAGTGTCTCCCAACGCGAGTTTCAGCAAATCTACCCCAAAGCGGGTTGGGTTGAACACGACCCAATGGAGATCTGGGCATCACAAAGTTCCACTCTGGTGGAAGTGCTTGCCAAAGCAGACATTCGTTCAGACCAGGTAGCCGCGATCGGGATTACCAACCAGCGCGAAACGGCTATTGTCTGGGAACGCGAAACCGGCAAACCTATTTACAATGCTATTGTCTGGCAGTGCCGCCGTACCGCTGAAATTTGCGAACAACTTAAGCGCGATGGCATGGAAGAATATGTGCGCCACACGACAGGCCTGGTCATCGACCCCTATTTCTCCGGCACCAAAGTGAAATGGATCCTCGACCACGTTGAAGGCTCGCGGGAACGCGCCCGTCGTGGGGAGTTATTATTCGGTACCGTTGATACCTGGCTTATCTGGAAGATGACTCAGGGCCGGGTGCATGTCACCGATTATACCAACGCCTCCCGTACCATGCTGTTCAACATCCACACGCTGGAATGGGACGACCGCATGCTGGAAGCACTGGATATTCCTCGGGAAATGTTGCCGCAAGTACGTAAATCCTCTGAAGTCTATGGCCAAACCAACATTGGGGGGAAAGGCGGGACACGTATTCCTATTGCCGGGATTGCAGGTGACCAGCAGGCTGCCTTGTTTGGGCAGTTGTGTGTAAAAGAAGGGATGGCGAAAAACACCTATGGCACTGGCTGCTTTATGCTGATGAACACAGGCAAGCAGGCCGTCACCTCCAGCCATGGGTTGCTCACCACCATTGCCTGCGGACCAACTGGCGAAGTGAATTACGCGCTGGAAGGGGCGGTCTTTATGGGTGGGGCATCAATTCAGTGGTTGCGGGATGAAATGAAACTCATCAGCGATGCAACGGACTCTGAATACTTTGCCACTAAAGTCAAAGACACCAACGGCGTTTATGTTGTACCAGCATTTACCGGGCTCGGCGCCCCTTACTGGGACCCTTATGCACGTGGTGCAATCTTCGGTTTGACTCGCGGTGTCAATGCCAACCACATCATTCGTGCCACCCTGGAATCTATTGCTTACCAGACACGCGACGTACTTGAAGCCATGCAGGCCGATGCCGGTGTACGGCTCCACGCTCTGCGGGTTGATGGTGGGGCTGTCGCCAACAACTTCCTGATGCAATTCCAGTCGGATATTTTGGGTACCCCAGTTGAGCGCCCTGAGGTCCGGGAAGTCACAGCGCTGGGTGCCGCATACCTGGCGGGCCTGGCGGTGGGCTACTGGCAAAATCTGGATGAGCTGAAAGAAAAAGCGGTTATTGAGAAAGAATTCCGCCCGGGTATTGAAACTACCGAACGGAATTACCGCTATGCAGGCTGGAAAAAAGCGGTTAAACGCGCTCTCGCCTGGGAAGAGCATGAAGAGATGTAACTGACTGATAAAATATTTAAAAGCCACATCTGATGTGGCTTTTTCATTTTAATCATCCCCCTGCAAAGCAAAGGGGTTTTACCCCCCTCTTTCCCCACTGTGCTACACTCCGTCGCAATTCTTCCGTTGTGGATTTGCTATGAAACGAGAACTTGCTATCGAATTTTCCCGTGTAACTGAAGCTGCAGCACTTGCTGGCTATAAGTGGCTTGGGCGGGGAGATAAAAATGCCGCAGACGGCGCGGCGGTGAATGCCATGCGCATCATGCTCAATCAGGTCGATATTGACGGGCAAATTGTTATTGGCGAAGGGGAAATTGATGAAGCCCCTATGCTGTATATCGGTGAAAAAGTGGGGACCGGCAAAGGCGACGCAGTGGATATAGCGGTTGACCCCATTGAAGGCACCAGAATGACTGCGATGGGCCAGGCCAATGCACTGGCTGTACTGGCAGTTGGCGATAAAGACTGTTTTCTGAATGCACCCGATATGTATATGGAAAAACTGATAGTGGGCCCGGATGCCAAAGGTGCTATCGACCTCAACCTGCCACTCAGCGAAAACCTGCGCAATATCGCTTATGCAATGGCAAAACCATTGAGTGAACTCACCGTCACTATCCTGGCAAAACCCCGCCATGAGAAAGCCATTGAGGAAATGCAAAAGCTGGGCGTGCGCGTTTTCGCCATTCCTGATGGTGATGTGGCAGCCTCTATTCTGACATGCATGCCGGATAGCGAAGTTGATGTCCTGTATGGTATTGGCGGTGCACCAGAAGGTGTGGTGTCTGCAGCTGTCATTCGTGCTCTGGATGGTGATATGCAGGGCCGGTTAGTCGCCCGCCATCATGTGAAAGGCGATACCCCTGAAAACCGCTCACTGGGCGAAAAAGAATTACAACGTTGCCAGGAAATGGGCATTGAAGCTGGCAAAGTGCTGGCACTCAGCGAAATGGCCAAAAGTGATAACGTGATTTTCTCGGCAACCGGCATTACCAAAGGTGACTTACTCGATGGTATTTCCCGTAAAGGAAATATGGCGACGACAGAAACCCTGCTGATTCGTGGTAAATCACGCACAATTCGCCGTATCCAGTCCATTCACTACCTCGATCGCAAAGATTCGGGTGTACAGGTGTATATTGTGTAACCGTTTGTCTTCTTGAGCTTTCCAGCCCTTTTGGGCTGGAAATGTTACGCAGACCTGGCGAAGATTAATTAAACATCATCACAGGAGTGCATTATGGCTGACTGGGTTACCGGCAACGTTATCAACATCAATCACTGGACAGAGACACTGTTCAGCCTGACACTCAACGCCCCTGTCGCTCCTTTCACCGCCGGGCAATTTGCCAAACTAAGCCTGGAAATTGACGGTGAGCGCGTCCAGCGAGCGTATTCTTATGTCAATGCACCAGCTAACCCAAATCTTGAGTTTTATCTGGTGACCGTTCCGGGCGGTAAACTAAGCCCACACCTGAGCGCCCTGAAACCTGGCGACCCGGTACAAGTTACCGCATCCGCTGCGGGCTTTTTTGTGCTGGATGAAGTTCCTGATTGCCAGACGCTCTGGATGCTGGCAACAGGTACGGCTGTCGGGCCCTATTTATCTATACTGCAGCAAGGTGATGACCTCGAACGCTTTGAACATATCGTCCTGGTTCATGCCGTACGCCATGCCGCTGACTTAAGTTACCTGCCATTAATGCTCTCGCTCCAGCAACAACTGGGCGACAAACTGCGCATTCAAACCGTAGTCAGCCGGGAGGCCACCACGGGGGCACTCACCGGGCGGATACCTGCATTGATAGAAAGTGGCGCATTAGAAGCTGCGACAGGGCTGGCTCTGGACCCCACCACCAGCCATGTGATGTTGTGTGGCAACCCGGACATGGTTAGAGACACACAGGCACTGCTTAAAGAAACCCGTGGTATGGCAAAACACTTGCGCCGCCGCCCGGGGCACATGACGGCGGAACATTATTGGTAATTAACGGTATTTAACTTCCTGCGTTGTTTTACCGTATTTATTTTCTCCCTGGGTGCCTAAAAACGCGCCCAGGTCGAGGAGCATCATTACCATAATCAGAGTGGGTATAAAGCGCCCGACGGCCCAAACCCAAATGCCGCCCAGCACACTCCAGTTCCCCGCCAGCAACATCCAGGCAAGAATCATTAAAAACGCCCAGGCTCCCGATTTGCCACGGTCATGCAACCGCTTCACTACAACGGCTGAAGTCGGCCACAGCAGGCAAACCAGAATAAATGCCGCGGTTTGTGTGTTGAGCATTTGATTACCGGCAAGTGTAAACAGCAGCGACATAGCCACTGCCCACGCAACAATCCAGACCCAGAAATCACGGCGGCCAATACGCCCCCGAAAAGAAAACAACCAAAGCTGTATGGTCATAAATGTGCCCTGCTTATCATAATGCGGATAGTTTACCCTGGGTGGAGCTGTTTTTGACAAGCGCACAGGATATCGTTTTAATCGTTTCACCAATCTCAGGGGAGTGAGAATGAATGAAATACTTGTTAACCGCGCTTGCAGCACTCACATTATTGACTTGTGCGGCCTACGGCAAAGCGGAACAAGGAGAAACCAAAGCGCCTGTCGCTGCGTACCTGCTACCCGGTGCGCCGGTGTTCGATATCTCGATTTCCGATTTCCGAGAACGTTTCAATCACGAAAATCCCACATTACAACTCAATGAATTTCGTGCCATTGAGGTCAACGACCCGAAAGTTTTATTACTGCGTGCTGCAACAAAAATTAATGAGAATCTCTATGCATCGGCAGCGCTTGAGCGGGCAACGCTCAAAATCAAAAGCATCCAGATAACCTGGTTACCGATTCAGGGGCCAGAACAGGCGAACGCGCGGGCAAAAGCGCTGGCCTGGATGAAAGCGTTAATCAATCATTTCAACCCTAACTATTCAGCACAGCAAAGTGCAGATCTGCTCACTAAATTGCTGTCTGCCGGGAAAAACAAAAGCTATTACGCTCAAACCGAAGGAGCGTTACGCTATGTTGTGGCAGATGACGGTGAAAAAGGGCTAACTTTCGCTGTTGAACCGGTTAAGCTGGCGCTATCTGAAGCGCTTGAAAACAGCAATCAATGATAAAAAGCAAAGCCTTTCGAGCTGTGAATCTCTATACTGTGTTACAGACCCGCTGCCTGCCATGGCAGCACTATTTTTATTTCTTACCACCTGGAGAATAAGATGCGACATCCCTTAGTGATGGGTAACTGGAAACTCAACGGCAGCACACACATGGTTCACGAGCTGGTGACTAACCTGCGTAAGGAATTATCCAGCGTTGTGGGTTGTGGTGTTGCGATTGCCCCTCCAATGATGTACCTCGACCTGGCAAAACAGACTGCAGCAGGCAGCCATATTCACCTGGGCGCGCAAAATGTTGACCTGAACCTGTCTGGCGCATTCACTGGCGAAACTTCCGCTGCAATGCTGAAAGATGTGGGTGCAAAATATATTATTATTGGTCACTCCGAACGCCGTACCTACCATGCTGAATCCGATGAACTCATCGCTAAAAAATTCGCGGTCCTGAAAGAACAAGGCCTGATCCCGGTTCTTTGCATCGGTGAAACTGAAGCAGAAAACGAAGCAGGTAAAACTGAAGAAGTTTGTTCCCGCCAGATTGATGCCGTGCTGAATACTCTTGGTGCTCAAGCTTTTGAAGGTGCAGTTATCGCTTATGAACCTGTGTGGGCGATTGGCACTGGTAAATCTGCCACCCCGGCACAGGCTCAGGCTGTTCACAAATTCATTCGTGATCACATTGCAAAAGCTGATGCGGCAATTGCTGAACAAGTTATCATCCAGTACGGCGGCTCCGTTAATGCGGCCAACGCAGCTGAACTGTTTGGCCAGCCGGATATCGACGGTGCATTGGTTGGTGGTGCTTCACTGAAAGCAGATGCCTTCGCAACTATCGTTAAAGCAGCAGCAGAAGCGAAAAATGCCTGATAAGCATTAATCGCCCTGCGGTTAAGGCCCTGTAGCATGCACTACGTTGTGGTGTCTGCTCAGGGCTTTTGTGTTTCTGGCGCAGTCAAAATTGCACAGGTATGATCCTGCAACACTTCTGCTGATGCCGGATTGCCGTGCAATAAATCACGCTCTGTTGCCAGCGCCAGCAGTTTACCGCTCTTCAGTGCCACCAGCGCCAGGCTGAAATGCCCCATCTGTTTTGCGGCCCCACCAACCTGCTGCGCAAAGTTAATAAACAGACTTTGGTTTTGCAGCTCTTCAGGGGTTAATGTCCGTGCCAGCCACTCTTCACCGGCCAGATTATCCGGGAATGGCTGCCATTGCGCCCCAACGGCATACTGAAATTTATCAATGGTTTGGCGAATATCATTGCGCAGGCAGGAGATATGAATATGTAACTGGTTCTGTGTTCTGCCAGTGGGTGAATTTATTGCCAATGAAATCGCAGTATCCGGTATGGGCGCCCCTCGTTTTTCTGCCATCACACCGCGTTCATGCCAGGCGTCCCAGAAAAAATTAGGCGTTGTGGGGGAAAGCAGTTCAGGGCTTTCAATGCCTGTTATACGTTCAACTGGCATGAGCAAAAATTGCAGCGGGCCATTGAGATCCTTCAATAGCACATAGCCTTGTTGCAGGTTTACTTCCTTACAAGGTGCCGGATTGTGATTCTTCTGCTCACCCGGTACGCATTTTTCACTGACAATGCGCCACAGGGCCCCGGCCTTCCACTCTCGTTCATGCCAGTACCAACCTCCTGCTGCACCAGCTACAACTAACACTACGAGAAATAACCCTAAATACTTTTTGCGATGACGGACCATCATTGTGCTCCTGAACGTAAAAAGACGATGACCTGGCAGCCATCGTCCTGTTTTTTATCTCAAATCACAATGACAGTTTTGTTAACAATCACCGCTGGCTGATTTGGTCAAATGTACCACCGCTGGCAAAATGTATTTTCTGTACCTGAGCCCAGCCGCCAAATTTTTCATCAATAGTGAAAAGTTTCAACTCAGGAAACTGTGCACTGAACTGCTTAGCCACTTCCGGGTCTCGGGGGCGGTAAAAGTTACGGGCAACAATCTCCTGCCCTTCATGGGAGTAGAGATGTTGCAAATATGCCTGGGCGATATCGCGCGTGCCTTTTTTATCCACCACTTTATCGACAACCGACACCGTCGGTTCAGCCAGAATCGATTCACTTGGCGTCACTATTTCAAACTGCCCGTGTCCCAGCGTCTTCTCCGCCAGTAGTGCTTCGTTCTCCCAGGCAATTAACACATCGCCAATTCCCCGTTCAACAAAGGTGTTCGTTGCGCCTCGCGCCCCGGAATCAAGCACTTCAACATTATGATATAGCGCTTTAACAAATGCCTGAGCCTTCTCCTGAGAACCATTATTGTTATCCAGCGCATAGCCCCAGGCAGCCAGGTAATTCCAGCGTGCACCGCCAGAGCTTTTTGGATTCGGAGTAATCACCGAGACGCCTGGTTTAACCAGATCATTCCAGTCATGAATATTTTTCGGGTTGCCCTTGCGCACCAAAAAAACAATGGTTGAAGTATAGGGTGCCGAATTATCTGGTAACCGTTTGATCCAGTCTTTAGCAATGCGCCCACGCGCAGCAATCGCGTCAATATCTCCTGCCAGAGCCAGCGTCGCTACATCGGCATCAATTCCATTAATAATTGACGTTGCCTGTTTACCTGAACCGCCATGAGACTGGCGAATAATCACATTGTCGCCCGTTTTCTCCTTCCACCAGGCACTGAACGCTTTGTTATATTGCTCATAGAGTTCACGCGTTGGGTCGTAAGACACATTTAATAATTGGATGTCTTTAGCCATTACACTGGCAGATGCCAGCAGCAAAACCACACCAGGAAGCCACTTTTTCATAACGGGTTCTCTTATCAGGTCGAATGGTGTCAGCCTGCCAGAAAATTTCACGCTAATTAAAGAATTAAAAAAAATTGGCTATAACTATAAGGAATAATTAAAGAGATAAAAAAGCCGGAGAGACGCTCCGGCTTGTTGTGGGTGGGCTGTCAGTACAATTTCTTCGCGCAGTTCAGCCAGTCGCCCTTGAATGGGCGTTTCATATTTTCAATGGCGTCGATAATATCGTGGTGTACCAGTTTTTCATTCTGTGTACCCACACAACGGCCACCGTATCCTTGCAGCAGCAGTTCAATAGCATAAGAGCCCATACGAGAAGCCAGAATACGGTCGTAAGGCACCGGAGAACCACCACGCTGAATATGGCCCAACACGGTAGAACGTGTTTCACGGCCTGTTTCAGTTTCAATGTATTTGGATAATTCATTCACATCGCAAATGTGCTCAGTAATCGCAACAATCGCGTGTTTCTTACCTTTGGCGATACCGGCTTTAATTTCGGAAACCAGATCTTCGCGGTTAAACTCAACTTCCGGCAGCACAATAAATTCACACCCGCCGGCAATGGCAGCAGCCAAAGTCAGATCACCACAATAACGCCCCATTACTTCAACAATAGAGATACGCTGGTGAGATGACGAAGTATCACGCAGGCGGTCAATAGCTTCAACAACGGTGCTCAGTGCTGTGAAATAACCGATAGTGTAATCCGTACCAGCCACATCGTTATCAATAGTGCCAGGCAGACCAATACATGGGAAGCCCATTTCAGTCAGGCGTTTTGCCCCCATGTAGGAACCATCCCCACCGATCACGACCAGTGCATCAATGCCACGTTTTTTCATGTTATCAATTGCGACACTGCGAACATGCTCTTCACGGAACTCAGGGAAACGCGCGGAACCCAGGAATGTCCCACCGCGGTTAATCATATCGGACACACTATAACGGTCCAGGTTAATCATACGGTCTTCATACAAACCCAGATAGCCATCATAAATCCCACAAACTTCCAGACCTTCTGTCAATGCGGCACGCACAACTCCACGAATCGCTGCGTTCATGCCCGGTGCGTCACCACCGCTTGTCAAAACACCGATTTTTTTAATCATGACTACCTCTGAACTTTGAATGCAAAAATGAATACTGTTGCCAGAACCGCCTGCGGATAAACTGGGGTTACTACGCTTACCGCAATAGTATATCAACCGGTTCTTGCTGAATTGATTCAGGTCAGGCCAAATGATGGTTATTTATACTGAAAATGGCGACCTGGCTCACTTTTTTACACCTCTCCATTAACGCTCGAAATGTCCCTGTAATTCCAGCGGCACTACCGAACAAGGATCCTGATGAATAATGACATCTGCGCCAGGAAAGTGGTCACGAATTGCCTGTTCCACCGCTTCAGCAATTCGATGTGATTCCACCAATGGCAAATCGTCGTCCATTTCCAGATGCAATTGAATAAAACGAGTCGGCCCTGACTGCCTTGTCCGCAGGTCATGGGTCCCTTTTACTTCAGGCCATTGACCAGCGATGCGAATAATTTCCTGATGGTCACTTTCCGGCAGGGCTCTGTCCAGCAAAGACTGAACGGCTTCATACCCCATACGTAAAGCGTTATATAAAATATAAATGCCAATACCTAAAGCGAAGAGTGAATCTGCACGGTGCCATCCATACCATGACAGGCCCAGCGCAACCAGGATGGCTCCATTCATCATAACATCAGACTGATAATGAAGCATATCTGCCCTGACAGCCTGGCTACCGGTTCTGCGGACCACCCAACGCTGGAATGTCACCAAAATGATAGTACTTATTAATGCCAGAACGGTGACAATCACACCGACACCTGCATCACGCATCGGTTCTGGTTGTGCAATATGTTGAATTGCCGAGAGAAATAAAAATAATGCCGAGCCTGAAATAAACATACTTTGTGCAAGAGCTGCCAGAGACTCGGCTTTACCATGCCCAAATGTATGTTCATCATCTGCTGGCTGAAGGGAATAGCGAACTACCAACAGGTTCGTTAAGGATGCAGCAATATCGACCAGTGAATCGACTAACGATGCCAGAATGCTCATTGATCCTGTTAACCACCAGGCAACTATTTTAATGCATAACAGTATGCAAGCAGTTGTCGTTGCAGCTAAAGCCGCACCGCTAACAAGACGGCCATAATTTTGATTCATAACACCTCCAGGAAGCCTGGATGCCAGTATAATCAATCTGAGTGTTTTTAAAGGCAAAAAAAAGCCCCGCCGGTTGGCGGGGTAAGACAGGGATGGTGTCTATGGCAAGGAAAACAGGGTTCATCACTGGTTACTACGATTACTGCTATAAAACTCTTCAGAAGACACATTCTGTAGCTCTGCAATTTCGCGCAAAGCGTTCATTCGTTTATTGTGCTTCTCTTGCAAAAGCGCTTTCTGCTCAGACGTTAACAGGCTGTACATCTGGTGCTGTACCCGGGCCATCTCGACCTGGCGCTCCACCTGTTCTTGTGCCATCTTTTCTGCCTGAGTACGAACAGCACTTTCATCAAACTGATTTTCTGTGACCAGCTTATGCATGGTCTCAATTTCATTCAGGTTTACAGGCGGTAAACTGTGTCTCGCCCTTTGCATTAAATCTCGCATCTGCTGTCGCTGTTGTTCGGTTAAACTAATACCATCGAACATGTGACTTTCAATATTGAAACGTGATGCGTTATTCGTTTGCTGGTGCCAGTTATCTGCAAAAAATGTTTCATCGGCATGGCTGGTACTGCTGATAAAAACAAGCGCTGATGCCAGAGAAACTGCGATAACTTTGCACATTACATGCTCCTGAATCCTTATGCTCCGTAAGTCGACGTTATGCAGTCTACGATTAACGCTGCAAACATGCGTCAGGGGGTGTAAAACAACGTAAAGTCATGGATTAGCCGTGCTGGATGACGTAATTTCTGCCTCGGAGGTATTTAAACAATGAATAAGATACTGTTAGTTGACGATGACCGAGAGCTTACATCCCTGTTAAAGGAATTGCTCGACATGGAAGGTTTCAATGTATTGGTAGCTCATGATGGGGATCAGGCTCTCAGCCTCCTTGATGACAGCATCGATCTTTTGTTGCTTGATATCATGATGCCCAAGAAAAATGGCATAGATACACTGAAAGAACTCCGGCAAACATACCAAACCCCTGTCATCATGCTGACAGCACGTGGTAGTGAACTGGATCGTGTTCTGGGGCTGGAACTGGGGGCAGATGATTACCTGCCAAAACCTTTTAATGACCGGGAACTGGTTGCCCGTATTCGCGCAATTTTACGTCGCTCACACTGGAGTGAGCAGCAACAAAGCAACGACAACGGCACACCCACACTGGAAGTTGACTCACTGAGCCTGAATCCAGGGCGCCAGGAAGCCAGCTTTGATGGGCAAACGCTGGAACTGACCGGTACAGAGTTTACGTTGCTGTATTTGTTGGCTCAGCACCTTGGGCAGGTTGTCTCCCGCGAACATTTAAGTCAGGAAGTGTTAGGTAAGCGGTTGACCCCTTTTGACCGGGCAATTGATATGCATATATCCAACTTGCGCCGTAAATTGCCAGAACGTAAAGATGGGCACCCCTGGTTCAAAACATTACGTGGCCGTGGGTATCTGATGGTGTCCGCTTCATGATAGGCAGCCTTACCGCCCGTATTTTTGCTATCTTCTGGCTTACGCTCGCTTTGGTGCTGATGCTGGTGTTGATGTTACCCAAACTCGACTCCAGGCAAATGACCGAGCTGCTCCAAAGTGAGCAACGCCAGGGCATGATGATAGAGCAACATGTTGAAGCGGAACTGGCTAATGACCCACCGAACGATTTGATGTGGTGGCGGCGTCTGTTTCGTGCCATCGATAAATGGGCGCCACCAGGCCAACGCTTATTGCTGGTCACCAGTGAAGGCCGGGTTATTGGTGCCCAACGCAATGAAATGCAAATTATCCGTAACTTTATCGGTCAGTCGGATAACGCAGCACACCCACAGAAGAAAAAATATGGCCGTGTTGAGCTGGTTGGCCCTTTTGCCGTCCGTGACGGCGAAGACATGTACCAGCTTTACTTAATTCGCCCGGCAAGCAGCTCTCAGTCTGATTTTATTAATTTATTGTTCGACAGGCCGTTACTGTTGCTCATTGTCACAATGTTAGTCAGTTCTCCACTCTTGCTATGGCTGGCATGGAGCCTGGCGCGTCCTGCACGCCGGCTTAAACTGGCTGCGGATGAAGTGGCCCATGGGGATCTTCGCCAACACCCTGAGCTCGAATCAGGCCCACAGGAGTTTCTGGCTGCCGGTTCAAGCTTCAACAAAATGGTCACTGCACTCGAAAGGGTGATGACCTCACAGCAGAGGCTGCTGTCTGATATTTCCCATGAACTGCGTACACCGTTGACTCGCCTTCAACTGGGTACCGCTCTGTTGCGGCGGCGAGCTGGTGAAAGCAAAGAGCTGGAGCGTATTGAAATGGAAGCCCAGCGCCTGGACAGCATGATTAATGACCTGCTGGTCATGTCGCGTAATCAGCAAAAAAATGCGCTGGTTAGTGAAACGATGAAGGCTAACCAAATCTGGAGCGAAGTGCTGGACAACGCGGCATTTGAAGCAGAACAAATGGGCAAGTCACTGGAAGTCACCTATCCGCCTGGTCCATGGCTGCTTTATGGCAACCCTAATGCGCTGGAAAGTGCGCTGGAAAATATTGTGCGCAATGCGCTGCGTTATTCGCATACCCATATCGCAGTAAATTTCTCGGTTGATAACCAGGGGATTACTGTCACTGTGGATGACGATGGCCCAGGCGTCAGCCCGGAAGACCGGGAGCATATTTTCAGGCCATTTTATCGCACAGATGAAGCCCGGGACCGGGAGTCTGGTGGCACAGGGTTGGGGCTGGCTATTGTTGACAGCGCCATTCAGCAGCACAGGGGCTGGGTTAAGGCCGATGACAGCCCGTTAGGCGGGTTACGCTTAGTGTTGTGGTTACCGCTTTATCATCGTACAAGCTGAGGCCTTCACGGGCCTCTCGTTTTACTGCACGGTTAAATTTGCTATTCTTGCGCCCCTGACCAGGGGGTTGTTGTATGTTGAATATTGTTTTGTTTGAGCCCGAGATCCCACCGAATACCGGGAATATTATTCGCCTGTGTGCCAATACAGGTTTCCGTCTGCATATCATTGAACCCATGGGTTTTACATGGGATGACAAGCGCCTGCGCAGAGCCGGGCTGGACTACCATGAGTTTACGGCGGTTATACGCCATCATGACTACGCGGCTTTCCTTGAAAAAGAACAGCCTGGACGGCTTTTCGCACTCACCACAAAAGGTACCCCTGCACACAGCGCAGTGGCATATCAGCAAGGTGATTATTTGATGTTTGGCCCGGAAACACGCGGCCTGCCAGCATCTATCCTGGATACCTTTCCTGCCGAACAGAAAATTCGTATTCCCATGGTTGCTGACAGCCGGAGTATGAACCTGTCTAATTCGGTTGCAGTGGTAGTTTATGAAGCCTGGCGCCAACTGGGTTACGATGGCGCAGCACCACGCCGTTAAATGCCATCTCCATCTTCAAAACCGTGATTCAGGGCATTAAAGAGCTGGTCCATATCCATTGATGGCTTCTCGCTATCGGGCTTACCGACTACACGAGCCGGCACCCCCGCTGCGGTGGTATGTGCAGCAACGGACTGTAGCACAACGGAACCAGCTCCAATTTTTGCTCCCCGCCCCACTTCAATGTTGCCGAGAATTTTTGCTCCCGCGCCAATCATAACGCCTTCACGAATCTTCGGATGGCGATCACCGCTGGTTTTACCTGTCCCGCCCAGCGTCACTGACTGGAGGATAGACACATCGTCTTCCACCACAGCCGTTTCACCGATCACAATACCCGTTGCGTGATCCAGCATGATCCCACGGCCTATGCGGGCAGCGGGGTGAATATCCACCTGAAAAGTCACTGATACCTGGTTTTGCAGAAAAATCGCCAGAGCTTGCCGCCCCTGGCCCCACAACCAGTGGCCAATACGATAAGCCTGTAATGCGTGAAAGCCTTTCAGATATAACAATGGCGTTGAATACTTATCTACCGCCGGGTCGCGTGTTCGCACAGCCTGAATATCACAGGCCGCGGAAGCTATCATTTCAGGATCGGCAGAGTAGGCTTCTTCCACCACTTCACGAATGGCAATCGCTGGCATAATGGCTGAAGAGAGTTTATTCGCCAGCATATAACTGAGCGCACTACCCAAATTTTCGTGTTTAAGTAATGTCGCATGATAGAAACTCGCCAGCATCGGCTCACAATCGGCCAATGCCCGGGCTTCGGCTTTAATGTTATTCCAAACCAGGTCAAGTTCTTCACACGGCATTGCTTTCTCCAGACAGAAATAAGAAACCGGCGACATAGACATATGCCACCGGTTTTAATCATAAACACGCGTTCCGTCAGTGACTGCTTTCATCCTTGCGCGCCCGACCAAGAAGTGTCAGCGCGGCATCCCGGGCATCTTTATTACAGTATAATACCTGATAAATTTGCTCAGTTATTGGCATTTCTACACCATAACGTTGTGCCAGAGCCCGAACCTCTTTGGTATTTCGGTACCCCTCGACAACCTGGCCAATTTTATCCTGGGCAGACTGCACATCAGCCCCCTGGCCCAGCATCATACCGAAGCGCCGGTTACGAGACTGGTTGTCAGTACAAGTCAGGACTAAGTCACCTAACCCGGCCATTCCCATGAAGGTCGTTGGGTCTGCACCCAAAGCGGACCCCAGACGCGACATCTCTGCCAGCCCACGGGTAATCAACGCGGTTCTGGCATTAGCACCGAAACCAATTCCATCAGACATCCCGGCACCAATAGCAATCACATTCTTCACCGCTCCGCCCAACTGCACCCCAATAAAATCTGGGTTGCTGTACACACGGAAGCTTTTCCCGCAATGCAACAGATGCTGCAGGTCAGCCGCAAACTTGTCATCTGTAGCCGCCAGCGCAATGGCCGTTGGCAAGCCAGCCGCCAGTTCTTTAGCAAAGGTTGGGCCTGACAATACTGCCAGTGGGATAGTGTCACCCAGCTCATCCCTTGCAACATCCTGCAGCAAACGCCCAGTCTCTGCTTCAAGGCCTTTTGTGGCCCAAACGACACGAGCATCGGGGCGTAGCAATGGTTTAAGCTGACGCAGAACATCACCAAAAACATGGCTTGGCACTACAACCAGAACATCACGGCTGGCAGCAAGTGCTTTTGCCAGAGAGCTTTCTGGATGGAGCGTGTCAGGGAATGCGACGTCAGGAAGGAATGCGGCATTGCATCGCTCTGCCGCAAGTGTGGCGATATGGGCGGGATCATGCCCCCATAAAACCACATGGTGGCCATTACGTGCGACGGTAATGGCCAGTGCTGTGCCATAAGAACCGGCACCAATCACTGTCATGGAGGCATTCATTGTCATCAGGCGTCCTGATGTTCTTCCGTACCTTCACCTGACTGCTGCTGCAGGTAATTCATAAACAGCGCGTCAAAGTTTACCGGAGCCAGGTTCAACTGAGGGAACGTACCACGGGAAACCAGGCTGGTAATGCATTCGCGAGCATACGGGAACAGAATGTTAGGGCAATAAGCACCCAGGCAATGCGCCAGTTGTGTGCCCTCAATGCCGCCAACAGTAAAAATACCGCCCTGCTGAACTTCACACAGGAAAGCTGTTTCTTCTTCTACTGTAGCCGTCACAGTGACACGCAAAACCACTTCGTACACATCATCAGCTAACTGACTGGATGCAGTATCCAGATCGAGTTTTACTTCTGGCTGCCAGTCTTTTTGAAAAATGTGTGGTGCATGGGGCGCTTCGAAAGAAATATCCTTGGTGTAAACGCGCTGAATCTGAAAAGACATTTCAGTATTATTTTGTTCTGACATGTGTCAACCCTTAACGTTTTGTCCTTAATCTCATTAATGGACAGCTAAAAAATTAGTTTAACAGGGGATCAAGTCCACCACGTGCGTCCAGCGCATACAAGTCGTCACAGCCACCGATGTGCTGTTCATCAATAAAAATCTGCGGAACTGTACGGCGCCCACTACGTTCCATCATCTGGGCTCGCAGCCCATCATCTCTGTCAATGATGATTTCGTTGAAAGAGACACCTTTACTGCTCAGCAGTGCTTTAGCTCGTGAGCAGTAAGGACAGGTTGTTGTGGTATAGATATCAATATTGGCCATCACAACTCCTCATTTACCGGTTATTTACCGCGTACCAGAGGCAAATTCTCACCACTCCAGCCCGCAATACCTTCTTTCAATACGGTCACTTGTTCGAAACCCGCTTTACTCAGTGCACCAGCCAGTTCCTGTGAAGACATACCGTTGGCGTCAACTACAATGATGGGTTTGTTTTTATGTTTTTCAAGCTCGCCCACATTGCCGGCTTTGATTTCGTTAGGCAGCACGTTGATTGCATTGGCAATATGCCCTTTACGGAAATCATCACGCTGGCGCACATCCACGACCACCGCATCTTCTTTGTTAATCAACCGTGTTGCTTCACCACGTGAAATCACTTTCACTTTAGAGGCAAGGCCTTTGAAAGTAGTAACCAGCACAGCCAGTAATAAGCCAACCCAGGCGATACTCAGCACCGGATGACGGCTAACAAATTGCATAATCTCTTGCATGGGGGGTTGTAACTCCCGAATCAGTGAAAAAACCAGGAAAGGAGTATACCTGCGCGTTGTTCTAAATACAGCCAAAGAGCATCAGGTTATGCATTTTCTGCTGCAAGTGGTGAAAAAAAACATCAACCCACCCGAGATATGTGAGCTGGCCCCACGCTTTCTTTGATCTTCCGGGGCTATTTACTGGGGCCAGCTGTAGTAAAATTACGCAAAAGAATTGTGTCTTTTACGTAAGAGGTTGTTGCAATGTCGGTTTCTAAAAAACCTATGGTTCTGGTTATTCTTGATGGTTATGGCTACCGTGAAGATAAACAGGATAATGCCATTCTGAATGCTAAAACCCCGGTAATGGATAGTTTGTGGGCACAACGTCCACACACTTTGATTGACGCCTCAGGCCTTGAAGTTGGCCTGCCTGACCGCCAAATGGGTAACTCCGAAGTCGGTCACGTTAATCTGGGCGCGGGTCGTATCGTTTACCAGGATTTAACGCGTCTTGATGTTGAAATCAAAGAACGTACTTTCTTTGCAAACCCAGTATTAACTGCCGCAGTTGACAAAGCTGTTGCTGCAAATAAAGCCGTTCACATTATGGGCCTGATGTCTCCTGGTGGTGTGCACAGTCATGAAGACCACATCATGGCAATGGTGGAACTGGCGGCTGAGCGTGGCGCAACAGCCATTTATCTGCACGCATTCCTTGATGGCCGCGACACCCCGCCACGTAGCGCTGAAGCGACACTGAAACGTTTCGAAGATAAGTTCGCGACTCTGGGTAAGGGCCGTATCGCGTCTCTGATTGGCCGTTATTACGCCATGGACCGTGATAACCGCTGGGATCGTGTTGAACTGGCTTATGACCTGATGACTCAGGCTCAGGGCGAATTCCAGGCAGACAGCGCGGTTGCCGGCTTGCAGGCTGCTTATGCCCGTGATGAAAACGATGAGTTTGTTAAACCAACAGTTATTCGCGCGGCGGGTGAAGCCGACGCAGCAATGCAGGATGGCGATACTTTAGTTTTCATGAACTTCCGCGCAGACCGTGCTCGTCAAATTACTCGCGCATTCGTTAATTCTGACTTTGATGGCTTCTCCCGCAAAAAAGTGGTGAACTTCAGCGAATTCGTAATGCTGACAGAATATGCCGCAGACATTAAAACCGCCTGTGCATACCCACCAGCTTCACTGGCCAATACCCTTGGCGAGTGGATGGCGAAAAACAACAAAACTCAGTTGCGTATTTCTGAAACCGAAAAATATGCTCATGTCACTTTCTTCTTTAACGGTGGTGTTGAAGAGCCGTTCCCGGGGGAAGATCGCGTACTGGTGAATTCTCCGAAAGTTGCGACTTACGACCTGCAGCCAGAAATGAGTTCAGCAGAACTTACCAGCAAGCTGGTCGCTGCAATCACCAGCGGGAAATACGACACCATTATCTGTAACTACCCTAATGGCGATATGGTAGGCCACACTGGCGTCTTTGAAGCCGCAGTGACTGCAGTCGAAACGCTGGACAAGTGTGTTGAGCAAGTAGTTAAAGCCGTAGAATCTGTTGGTGGTCAATTACTTATCACCGCGGACCATGGTAATGCAGAACAAATGCGTGACCCGTCTACCGGCCAGGCACATACTGCTCATACCAACCTGCCTGTACCACTGATTTATGTTGGCAATAACGCAACAAAAGCAGTAGATGGTGGAAAACTGTCTGATATCGCGCCCACCATGCTGAACCTGATGGGCATGGAAATCCCACAAGAGATGACTGGCAAGCCGCTGTTCATCGTGAAATAATCGCTCCCCATGAGGGGAAAAGCGATTTTTTCAATAACCTGTGTCTCATTGAAGCCTCACCGCTCAGCTTTGAAACACATCTTTTACGCCAGCGTGATAAGCGCTGGCGTATTGTTGCGCCCGTTATCTGCACTGGCAGATGACAAGCAACAGCTCCAGTCTATCCAGCAAGATATTGCCGCGAAAGAGCGTGCTGTGCGCCAGCAAATGCAGCAGCGTACAGAGCTCCTGGCTCAGCTCAAAAAACAAGAGCAGGCCATTGCGGCTGCCAGTAAAAAACTCCATGAGACGCAATCGACACTCGCCACGCTGGATAAGCAAATCGCAGATATGAGTGCCTCAATCGCTCGCCTCGAAAAACAAAAAGCGATGCAGGAGCGTAACCTGGCAGCACAGCTGGATGCGGCCTTTCGCCAAGGTAAACATTCAGGTCTGGAAATGTTACTCGATGGAGAGCAGGGCCAGCGGAATGAGCGCTTGCAGGCCTATTTTGGCTATCTGAATCAGGCTCGGCAGGAAACAATCGAGCAATTAAAACAAACCCGTGCCGAAGTCGCTGTACAACGCAGCCAATTAGAAGATAAGCAAACTGAGCAACAAACTCTGCTCTATGAGCAGAAAGCACAACAAGAAAAGCTGGAAGCCGCGCGAGATGAACGGCAAAAAACTCTGCGAGGTTTAGAAGGATCTATCCAGGCAGGCCAGCAGCAACTTAACGAAATGCGCCAAAACGAGGCTCGCCTGCGTAACAGCATCGCCCAGGCTGCCGCTGCCGCAAAAGCCCGGGCAGATAAAGAAGCCCGTGAAGCGCAGAAAATTCGCGATCGTGAACAGAGTGCCGCCAAAAAAGGCACCACGTACAAACCAACACCCAGCGAACGGGAATTAATGGCAAGAACCGGTGGTTTAGGGGCTCCACGTGGCCAGGCATACTGGCCAGTGCGTGGGCCAATACTTCATCGGTATGGCGAACAACTGCAAGGTGAGTTACGGTGGAAGGGCATTGTCATTGGTGCCAGTGAAGGTACCGAGGTCAAAGCTATCGCGGATGGACGGGTAATCCTTGCTGACTGGCTTCAGGGTTATGGCCTTGTTGTCGTTGTCGACCACGGGAAAGGTGATATGAGCCTGTACGGATACAACCAAAGTGCGCTGGTCAGTGTCGGCGCACAAGTCCGGGCAGGGCAACCAATCGCACTGGTGGGCAGCAGTGGAGGCCAGGGTCGCCCCTCTCTCTATTTCGAAATTCGCCGCCAGGGTCAGGCGGTCAATCCACAACCGTGGTTGGGAAGATAAGTTTTGCTTCAGTTTCGTCAACTCGCGCTTGCCGCATCTACACTGCTACTTTGCAGCACCTCCGTTATGGCTGGTCGCCTCGCTATCGTTATTGATGACTTTGGCTACCGCCCACATACAGAAAACCAGGTTATTGCCTTACCCGCCCCCATATCTGTCGCTGTGTTACCCAATGCACCCCATGCCAGGGAAATGGCAACTAAAGCTCACGATGCCGGGCATGAGGTGCTGATACATTTGCCCATGGCGCCCATTAGTAAACAGCCCTTAGAGGTTGATACACTGCGACCAGAAATGAGCAGTGCAGAAATTGACCGCATTGTACGTGATGCCGTCGACAAAGTACCTTATGCCGTTGGGCTTAATAACCATATGGGTAGCGCAATGACCTCAAGCCTGTTTGGCATGCAAAAAGTAATGCAGGCGCTGAACAGCTATAACCTCTATTTTTTGGATAGCATGACCATTGGCAACAGCCAGTCAATGCGCGCGGCGACGGGTACACATGTCAGGGTCATTAAGCGCAATGTGTTTCTTGATGATACTCAGAATGAAGCAGATATTCGTTACCAGTTTAACCGCGCAATTAAGCTTGCACGCCATAATGGCTATGCCATAGCGATTGGGCACCCGCACCCAACCACCGTCAAAGTACTGCAGCAGATGGTCTATAACTTGCCACCGGATATTACGTTAGTCAGGCCGAGTAGCCTGCTTAATGAGCCGCAGGTAGACCATTCCACACCACCAGAGCCGGAAAAACAGCCACCACGTAATCCTTTCCGCGGATCCCGGTTGTGTAAAGCGAAGAAACCATTAGCACCAGTCACCCCTGTGCGGTTTTTTGAAGTACTTCAAGACAGCATCAGCCAAAGTACTTTGTTTAATTATTTCCGTCACCAGTGGCAGGGGTGGTCACCCACATCCACTGTTGTGAAAGTATCCCCAAAATAACGCTCTCCCCGGTCACCTGGCCGGGGGCAGTTTCCCCGAGTTAACACGCCGCTTAATCCACATAAAATACACCGTAATATACTGTTATTATTGATATAAGTTCTGAAATTCAGTTAAGGATAGTCTTAGTGTTATAATCCGTGCTTTATAAGCATTCGGAATACAAACGGAATGGTTTCAGGGCAACGTAATATTCTGCTGTTGGACAACGGGAAAGAATGGGGCGGAGGAACAAACAGTATGCTTGAATTGCTCAAGCGTATTGACCGCAAAAAGTTCCAGATAACCTGTTGTTTCTACTACAACTATACCCGCGGCGAACAAGAGAATATCGAGCAGGTATTACAGGGCATTCAAATTCCGGTGATTTTCTTGCCACAAGCCCGGCAACCCTTTTGGGCCGGAATCGCGAAGGAAATATTACGCAGCTTCTGCGTTTTTAGCCGTAGCGGCCGCAAAAAAGTGACCTATCTGGTTGATAAGTTATGGCGAATTAAACCGAATGCTCGCCGCCTTCGCCAAATAATTCAACAAAACGGTTTTGATGTTTTGTATATGAATAATCAACCTCACTCAAATATTGAGGGCTACCTGGCAGCTGAAGGATTACCAGTCGCAGTCGTTCAGCATTGCCGTATTGAGCCGGTGTTAACACCAGATGTAGTCCAACTCGTGAACAATATAGCGAGCCATACCATCGCCGTGTCAAAGGGTGTTGAGCATGTACTGACAGTAAACGGTATTGATGCCAGCCGAACCTCAACTGTCTCTAATGCTATTGATATCCACCAGCAGTTACCCGACCGGCAGTCAGTACGTAAAACCTTAAAGATAGGGCAGGGCACTTTCGTTTTTTGTAGTATTGGCTCCCTGATTCCAAGAAAATCCAGCCATCATACTCTGGAAGCACTGGCCCAGTTTCACCAAAGGCACCCTGCTGCAGACTGGCTATTTATTCTCGTTGGAGAAGGGCCTGAGCGCTCACACCTTGAGCAACTGGCGCAACAATATGGTATTGCAGAGCATGTCATTTTTACTGGATTTAAAAATAATCCACTGGATTACCTGGCAGCCAGTGATGTGTTTGTTCTCGCCTCAAAAAGCGAAGGGCTGCCACGGGTGGTACTCGAGTCAATGCTACTGGAGACCGTCGTGGTTGGTTCTGCTGTGACGGGTACCGCTGAACTGATTGCGCACAACCGCACCGGGCTGCTCTTTGAATACGGAGATGTTAACAATCTGGCAAACCACCTGAGCCAGGTTTGGGAACAGGTGGAGTTACGTGAGACACTTGCCCACCAGGCCCGCCAACAAGTCGAAGAGCACTATACGATAGAGAAATATGTCGCAGGTGTTGAACAAATTCTGGCAAATGCCAAACCATATCGGAATCACAATGTTTAAAAAACTTAGCGCAAAATACCGCCATATTACTTCACGCCATAATATTGCTTACCCTCAGTCGGCAACCGGGCAGGCAAGCGTTCCTGTAACATCTGTGGTGATTCCATGTGCAGGTGAAGACTACATCGAAGAAGCACTACTCAGTGCTGAATTTGCCAGTCGTTTTGCCCGTGACCTCGCAGAAATCGTCATTGTCACTGATAACCCGGCGGAGTCATTTGGTTCACTGCCGGACAAAACACGCGTCGTCACGCTGACCCTCCCGGTTAGGGAGGAGAACTATCGGTACAAACAAATTTACTTAAGCCGGCTGATTAAACTGAATGCCCCGTTGCAGGCGAAGACAGAAGGCGTCCTGATGATTGATTCAGACCTGAATCTGCTGCAAATGCCGGTTATCAATATTGAAGAGCAGCATCTGTATTCCAGCTTCCGCCAGGGGAAAATGATTGCTAAATTGGCCAGCGCACCAGAGCAAAATGTTCCGGCATATTATAAAGATACCATTCGCCCTTATCTGGTTGACCATGTAAATGGTGCGTTCCTGGCTGCCACCCGCAAGACATGGCGCCGCATTTGCCCATTGTGGCTGACATTATTCCAGGATACATGGGAGCTGATGGATGATTCTCAGCCCCCAACAGATCAACTGCCGCTGGCAGCACTTTTAGATATGCTGGATATAAGAACGGTGAACCTTGGTGACTGGATGAACTGGCCGGTATCAAAAAAGATTGGCGGAACACCATCTGTTATCCCCAAACAAGTCGTTGGCGCACATGGAGGGTTCCCGCTATCTGAATGGAACAAGTACCTGGAATCAGCAGACAACGAGCTTCTGTTCAGAGGCCAGGATTACACCCGAAAAGTACGCTACCTGACTGATGATGAGAAAAAAGCAGGCGCAACCAGCGAAAGCTAATACTGGAAATAACCCGGCCTTTTGATTTTTATGGTAAGTGCAAACTCAGGCAGGTAGTAAACTTCCTGCCTGGAGCTATTACTCCCAGTTCAGCACAACTTTACCAGACTGGCCGGAGCGCATAGCGTCAAACCCTTTCTGGAAATCATCAATACTAAACTGGTGGGTAATAATGGGGGACAAATCCAGCCCGGACTGAATCAGAGCCGCCATTTTATACCAAGTTTCAAACATCTCACGCCCGTAGATGCCTTTAATAAACAGCCCTTTAAAAATAACTTTACTCCAGTCTATTGCCATCTCTGCAGGCGGAATACCTAACATGGCAACTCGCCCGCCATGATTCATGGTCTCCAGCATTGAACGAAACGCTGGCGGTGCACCAGACATCTCCAGACCCACATCAAAACCTTCGGTCATCCCTAACTCAGCCATGACACTTGCGAGGTTTTCATTAGCAACATTAACAGCCCGAGTAACACCCATCTTACGAGCTAAATCCAGGCGGTATTCATTAACGTCGGTGATAACGACATTACGGGCACCAACATGTTTCGCCACAGCTGCAGCCATAATGCCTATTGGGCCAGCACCGGAAACCAGTACATCTTCACCCACCAGGTCGAAAGACAGGGCAGTGTGCACAGCATTACCAAAGGGGTCAAAAATTGCTGCCAGCTCATCAGGAATATTGTCCGGGATCTTAAACGCATTGAATGCCGGAATGACCAGATATTCAGCGAAACACCCTGGTCGATTTACCCCCACACCAATGGTATTACGACATAAATGAGTACGCCCGGCACGGCAGTTACGGCAATAACCACAAGTAATGTGCCCCTCACCGGAAACCCTGTCACCCGGTTTAAAGCCCTTTACTTCTTGCCCAACTTTAACAACTTCACCCACATATTCGTGCCCAACCACCATCGGCACCGGGATAGTCTTTTGTGACCAGTCATCCCAGTTATAAATATGTACATCGGTACCACAAATCGCCGTTTTCCGGATTTTAATCAGGAGATCGTTATGCCCCATTTCAGGTTCAGGCACATCGGTCATCCAGATCCCTTCTTCTGCCTTCAATTTTGATAATGCTTTCATCACAAAACCCTCAGGCTATAACGCCCAGTTGTTTGCCAATTCGAATAAAGGCATCAACCGCACGCTCAATTTGTGCTGTTGTATGTGCCGCAGACATTTGAGTACGAATACGCGCCTGACCTTTCGGTACCACCGGATAGAAGAAACCAGTTACATAAATACCCTCTTTCTGTAACTCACGGGCAAAGTTCTGAGCGATAACCGCATCTCCCAGCATAACCGGAATAATGGCATGATCGGCCCCAGCCAGGGTAAACCCTGCTGCAGTCATTTTCTCCCGGAATAAACGGGCATTGGCCCACAGTTGCGCACGCAGATCACCACCGTCTTCCAGCATTTCCAATACCTTGATGGAAGCAGCAACAATGGACGGAGCCAGTGAGTTAGAGAACAGGTAAGGACGGGAACGCTGGCGTAACCACTCAACCACTTCTTTACGCGCTGCGGTGTAACCACCAGAAGCACCACCAAGTGCCTTACCCAGCGTACCGGTAATGATATCCACACGCCCCATGACATCGCAGTATTCGTGAGTTCCACGCCCGTTGTCACCGACAAAACCAACAGCATGAGAGTCGTCAACCATTACCAGAGCATCATACTGGTCTGCCAGGTCACAAATGCCTTTCAAATTAGCGATGACCCCATCCATTGAGAACACGCCATCAGTGGCAATCAGTATATGGCGGGCACCACCATCGCGAGCCTGTTTCAGGCAGTTTTCCAGCTCGGCAAGGTTGTTATTGGCATAACGGAAACGCTGCGCTTTGCACAAACGCACCCCATCAATGATAGAGGCATGATTCAGAGCATCAGAAATAATTGCATCTTCCGGCCCTAACAAGGTTTCGAACAACCCACCATTCGCATCAAAGCAGGAGGAATAGAGAATGGCATCTTCCATTCCGAGGAATGAAGCCAGCTTCTTCTCAAGTTGCTTGTGGCTGTCTTGTGTACCACAAATGAAACGTACGGACGCCATGCCAAAGCCATGGGTATCCATCCCACATTTTGCTGCTTCAACTAATGCCGGGTGATTAGCTAAACCAAGATAATTGTTTGCACAAAAGTTAATGACCTTGCTACCACCCGCCAGGGTGATATCAGCCTGCTGCGCGGAAGTGATAATACGCTCTTCTTTAAATAAGCCTTCTGTACGTGCCGCTTCCAGATTCGCCGCTAACTGTTGGTAAAAATCCCCTCGCATCACCATTCTCCAGAGATGAAAAAATTTGGCATATATTACCGAAACCTGGAGCTTTAAACGAGATGACACAACAGTGTTTACGCACTTTGCAGCATAAATCACGTCTTAATGAAAACCGGAATTACTGCCAGTTGAAAAATGGAAACCGCCGCGCAAACAGCAAACTAAACGCAATATATGCGCATAATAGAAGGACACAGACTGATGTAATGATATGATTAGCGCAATTTGCGTGGGCGTGTAGAGCTGCCCCACTTCAAAACAGGTAAAGGTTACGCATATGATTATTGTCACTGGTGGCGCCGGTTTTATCGGCAGCAATATTGTTAAGGCTCTGAACGATAAGGGCTATCGCGACATCTTAGTGGTAGATAACCTGAAAGATGGTACGAAGTTCGCCAACCTGGTGGATTTGGATATTGCCGATTATATGGACAAAGAAGACTTCCTTATCCAAATCATGGCCGGGGAAGAATTTGGCGAAGTAGAAGCGGTATTCCATGAAGGTGCCTGCTCATCCACCACCGAGTGGGATGGCAAGTACATGATGGATAACAACTATCAGTACTCCAAAGAACTACTTCACTACTGCCTGGAACGTGAAATCCCCTTCCTTTACGCTTCATCCGCTGCAACCTATGGTGGCCGCACATCTGATTTCATTGAGTCACGTGAATATGAACAACCACTGAATGTCTACGGCTACTCTAAATTTCTGTTTGACGAGTATGTTCGCCAGATTCTGCCTGAAGCTGACTCTCAAATTGTGGGGTTCCGTTACTTCAATGTTTACGGTCCACGTGAAAGCCACAAAGGCAGTATGGCAAGCGTGGCCTTCCACCTGAACACACAGCTGAACAAGGGTGAAAACCCGAAACTGTTTGAAGGTAGCGACAACTTCCGTCGTGACTTTATCTATGTTGGCGATGTTGCCGCAGTTAACTTGTGGTTCTGGGAAAATGGCGTTTCTGGCATTTTCAACTGTGGCACAGGCCGGGCAGAATCATTCCAGGCGGTTGCCGATGCAACTCTGGCATGGCACAAACAAGGCAGCATTGAATACATTCCGTTCCCGGACAAACTTAAAGGCCGTTACCAGGCGTTTACGCAGGCCGATCTGTCCAACCTGCGCGCGGCGGGTTATGACAAACCCTTTAAGACTGTCGCGGAAGGGGTAACCGAATATATGGCCTGGTTAAACCGCCAGGCATAATGGTTATCAAGGCATGAAAATTTTGGTAACAGGCCCATCCTGGGTCGGCGATATGATGATGTCGCAAAGCCTTTATCGCACTTTGAAGGCTCGCTACCCGCAGGCCGTGATTGATGTGATGGCACCAGCATGGTGCCGTCCGCTTTTATCACGCATGCCCGAGGTAAATGAGGCAATTCCCATGCCTCTTGGTCATGGTGCTCTGGAGATTGGCGAACGCCGAAAATTGGGTTTAAGTCTGCGAAATAAACGCTATGACCGCGCTTATGTGCTGCCTAATTCGTTTAAATCAGCGTTAGTGCCATTCTTTGCCAACATTCCTCAGCGCACTGGGTGGCGCGGAGAAATGCGTTACGGCTTACTGAATGATATCCGTCCCCTGGATAAACAAGCATGGCCGCTCATGGTGCAACGCTATGTTGCGCTGGCTTATGAAAAAAATGCCATGCATTCAGCACAGGATCTGCCTCACCCCTTGTTATGGCCACAACTTCAGGTCAATGACGGTGAAAAAGCCCAGGTAAAGGCACAATTTAATCTGGAAGATGGCCGCCCGGTCGTTGGTTTTTGCCCGGGGGCTGAATTTGGCCCGGCCAAACGTTGGCCACATTATCACTATGCTACCCTGGCCGGTAAACTTATCGATGAAGGCAAGCAGGTTGTGTTGTTCGGTTCCGTCAAAGACAACGAAGCCGGGCAACAGATTCAGGCCGCGCTGACTGATACACAACGCCAGTATTGCCGTAACCTCGCAGGTGAAACAGCTCTGGAACAAGCTGTTGTGTTACTGGCAGGCTGTGAATCTGTTGTCACTAACGATTCAGGTTTAATGCATGTTGCTGCCGCCCTTAATCGCCCCCTGGTCGCATTGTATGGCCCCAGCAGCCCGGATTTCACCCCGCCGTTATCTCACAAAGCGCGGGTTATAAGGTTGATTTCCGGCTACCACAAAGTGCGTAAAGGTGAAGGTGAACAGGGGTATCACCAGAGTCTGATAGATATTACGCCCGAACGTGTGCTGGTTGAATTAAACGATTTACTCAAGGAACAGGAAGACTAAATGCAGGTATTGATTGTCAAGACATCCTCAATGGGCGATGTGCTCCATACATTACCTGCACTGACAGATGCCTGCGACGCAATACCGGGTATTCGTTTTGACTGGGTGGTAGAAGAAGGTTTCGCCCAAATTCCTGGCTGGCATACCAGTGTAAATCGGGTTATTCCTGTGGCAATCCGCCGCTGGCGTAAAGCCTGGTTTTCATCTGCTGTTACTGCAGAGCGCCATGCATTTCGTAACCAAATCCAGTCTGTTCAATATGATGCAGTTATTGATGCCCAGGGGCTTCTAAAGAGTGCCGCACTGGTTACCCGCCTTGCCCAGGGCCCCAGGCATGGGATGGACTGGCGCAGCGCTCGTGAACCCCTGGCCTGCCTGTTTTACCAGCACCGCCATACCATTGCCCGCCAGCAACACGCGGTGGAAAGAACACGTGAGTTGTTTGCCAAAAGCCTTAACTATGAGAAACCACATCACCAGGGCGACTACGCAATAGCACAGCACTTCCTGACACAGACATCCAGGAATCCAGAGCAGTATATTGTTTGTCTGCACGCAACAACGCGAGACGATAAACACTGGCCTGAGTCGCGCTGGCTCGAATTTATCCAGTTGATGCGCGACACAGAGTGCAAAATTAAGCTACCATGGGGCGCAGAACATGAGCGGCTGCGAGCTGAAAAACTGGCTCAGGGGAACCCACATGTTGAAGTCCTCCCAAAATTAACACTGGAGGATGTGGCTAAAGTTCTGGCTGGCGCTTGCGCCGTTGTGTCTGTCGATACCGGGCTTAGCCACCTTACTGCCGCACTCGATCGCCCAAATATCACACTTTTTGGCCCAACAGACCCTGCATTGATCGGGGGATACGGAAAAAATCAGCATCAAATAATTAGTAAAACCAGAGAGATGGCTGATATTTCTGCATCACAGGTACTCAGTACCCTATGGGAACTTCATCTACCTTTTTTCGCGAAACCATAATAGATGAGCTACGTATTCCTTTTTATTCTGCTTATGCCTGTAAAACTGTTTAACAAACTGTTTTATAAACCCACAGGCAAAACACTGATCATTCAAACCGCGAAAATTGGCGATTTCGTCAATATGACGCCGTTACTGGCATGGTGCGGCAAAAGCGATGTACTGATTAGTTCCGTGATCGCACCACTGGCACAACGCGACAATACTATAGATACACTCTATTTTATTGAGCAAAAGAAACAGTCACTGGCCGCTAAATTACGCTTTGCGGTTTATCTTATGAACCGCTATGAACATGTGTATTTACTACAACCCAATAGTGTTAATTTATTCTTTGCTGCCACCTGTAACGCACCTGATAAACAGTTTTTATCTATTTATACGCGCCGTTGGTATCACGGGATTTTCTATGCAACAGCAAAAGGTGTGGTTGAACACACCAAAATGTCGCTGACAGTAACAAATTACCTCAAGCTGGCAGACAGGTCGCTGACCTGGCAAGATGCGCCCAAACACGCGACACGGCCGCTTTACCAACCCGCAACTCACGCGCCTGAATTTGACTTAACAGGCGCAGTAAAAATAGGCCTGAGCATTTCAGCGGGCAACAAGGCAAAAACCATTCCACCCGCTACCTGGTCACTAATTTTCGATAAACTGGCAAGCATGCCATGTGTTTATTACATTTTCGGTGCCAACAATGAACAACCCTGGCTTGACGACCTGATGCGTCATGCTGAAGGTAAGCCCAACCTGGTTAATATGATTGGTAAAATTGACCTCGAAGATGTTCCATGGGCTATTTCGCAAATGGACTGCTACATCGCTTCCGATTCCGGCAATGTCTATATTGCGGATGCAGTAGGCACACCGGTTGTCTTGTTATATGGCCCATGCTGCCCTCACGAACAGCGCCCTTTGGGTAACGTTCTGCTTATTGGGGATGACTCCAATATCAAATCTTTTGTATTTGAAACACGCTACTACTTTGATAAGCCACGTGAAGAGCTGTTTGCACTGAGTGAGAGTGACCTGGATGCCATTGAGAATTTTGTTGCAGGTTGTACTACTGATGAACATCACTCCCGCTATTCACACTCATGAGTAAAGATATGGCGCCCTTTCTGAGCATCATTATTGCCGCACATAATTGTGAGAAAACATTGCCAGAAACACTGCAAAGTTTACTTGCTGCCAGCCGTGCGGTTGCCCATGAAATGGAAGTTATTCTTGTAAATGATGCTTCATCTGATGGAACACAGGAAGTTATTGATAATTTCGCGCCTCTTGGTATTTCGGTGTTATCTCTACATGTGGAGTTCTGCAATGTCGGGAAAACTCGCCAGGCCGCTATTGAAAAGGCTTCCGGCAAGTATATTACAATGCTTGATAGTGATGACTTGTTAATCAAAAATAGTCTGGATGAGATTGTTCCTTTTCTCAGAACACACTCCCCCGATATGTTGTTAACTCATCTGGAAGAAATCCGCGATCCGGCGAAAATAACACATTTCTGGCCGGGGATATCTCCTGTTGCACTGTCTCAAGATGATACGATACGGCGCTTTCTGATCCATAAGGACTTCCAGGCGCACCTTATTGGGCAGTTTATTCTTCGTTCTCATTATCTGGCTGAACCAATCGCTCCCATGACGTGCTATGAAGATTTCTTCGTGTTCCCTGCTATAGTCATGCGATCTCAAAATATCTGGTTTCAAAAGCATGGACATTATTACTACATTAAGCGGGAAAATAGCCTGTCCAATGATCTTGATAATGTTAAAATCCAAAACTTGATTACCTGTACAGAAAAGATGCAAGATGTCTTCCCTGGCAAATTTCATTGCTTAGTTCTTTGCCACTGGCTGGACATTCTGGTTAAACAGAAGCGATGGCTAACAGAAGAGCAAACTAAAGTTGTTTCACGTCAGGTAGACTCTCTCTTTTCTTTCAGTTTTTTTCTGTCTCCCAATGTCAGGTTCAGCTACAAGAAAAAGGCGCTAAAATATTTATGGAAAAACTGAACAAATCCCTATTGTTTTTGATTTATTTTCTTAGTGTGGCTTCGGTATCGGTTGCACTTATCAGTTCCGGGTACCAGCGAAATCTGTTCTATATTGCTATTTATTGCAGCCTGTTAGGGTTGATAATCAACTTCAAAAAAGTAAAATTTTCCGTTTCCAGCATCTCTTTCCCGATAATTATATTGGGTTTGGTGAAAATTTGTTGGTATCTTATTTTCCAACAAAAACATGGGGATTTAAACTTTTACAATGATTACCTCGATGGTGGTAAAAAACTTTTACTGGGCGGTTTTTTAGTATTTTATGCTGAGCAATTTATCAAAGATTTTAAGAATAAACAGTATAAAAACCTGGGGTTAGCGATTCTTTTTTGTGGTTTCGTGTCTGCAACTGCTTATGGTTTCTTTCAGGCATTCAACCATATTAACCGGGTAGAAATGGGTATTAACCGCCCGACCATTGCCGCTTATGTCTATTCTACCTTTTCAGTTTTCATTATTTTTGCATTATATACGCTGCGTAGCAAAACTGGGTACGTTATTGCAGGTGCCACCATTACTGTTTCTTATTGCCTCATAATACTTACTGGCACCCGGGCAGCTATGATTTGTTATTTATTCATGGTGGCGTGCCTCACGCTCTATCATTTCAGAAAAATTCATATTAAATCACTTGTTGCCGTCAGTATTCTTGTTGCTGTCTGTTTTGCCGCATTATACAAACCCTATATTAAACCCAAAATCGACCAGACGCTGAACGAAGTGAGTGATTATCAGGAAGGCAACGATAATACATCGCTGGGTGCCCGTTTCTCGATGTGGGTAGTTGGTGTGCATGCATTTGTAGAGCACCCAGTGGGCCAGTCCATGGGGGTTCGCGCAGACACCACTAAAGCCTATGTAAAACAATACCCACACTACCGGTCTTCACTCCATTATCTGAATATTCACCTGCATAATGAGTTTATTGACAGCCTGTCATTACAGGGATTAATGGGTGGGTTATCATTGCTGTTCTTCTACGTGATGCTGATTTACACCGGTATAAGGAAACAGTTGCCTGTTTTATTATTCAGTGCTGGCTTTATGATCTTGTATGGTATTACTGATGTGTTGCTAATCAGTTCAGAAGCTATTCAATTCTATATTGTTATTATTGCATTAGGGCTGTTTTTCCCCCGGGGAACGGTTAAGCCCGCTCAGCCAGCGGTGAGTTCTCCTTTCGGGATAAAATAGCTCTCCGCTCTACTGATAATCCGCACACTGGCAGTGCGGATTATCACACTGCAGAAATATTTCCCGCAGCGATGGTACATGCAGAATCACATTACCGCTTTCCGGCTGGCATAAAACTCTGCCAGTGTCATCCCTTGTGTGCGTTCAGCAAGCCAGGCAAACAATTCTTCCAGGTCGCGATACAGTTTGTTAATTGAGGCTTCATCCTTAAATGTCGGACTGCCTCCAGGCATAAACTCAGATGAATGCAGCATAAATTCAACATAATCATTCCCCTGAGCCAGGGCATCACCTGCAACCATTTTCATCGTTTCAAGATTTTTCCCATCGGGACGTAACCAGTAAACCGAAGGGCTGCGCCGCTTTCCACGCAAGTTGTCATACCCTTGTTTCAGAATATTCAGCCAGGCAGAATGCTTATACTGAATACTCATTGGTACTTCCAGCAATGAAGACTCCCCGGCCTGATGTATCTGTTGTGGGTCAATAAAATAAGCGTTCGTTGGGAAGTTTCGGTAATTAGTCCCCCCCTGCCCATTTGGGGCGCCAGGAGTAAAACGCCAGTCAACCCGCGGAGTAACTGAGCAATCCACCTGGTATCCTGACTCAATTAAAAGCCGGGCATAACGTGAATCAAAGGCCCAACGCCCTGCACGATGGCTGAGCATTTTGGTTTGGAAGGTATCTTCCAGCAACCGTGTCATAAACAAGACTTTTTCCCGTAAAACTGAATCGGGAAATTCAATAAGATAGGGTTGGTAGCGCCAGTCATCACCAGTGAGATCATAATCCGGCGGGCTGTTCCAGGCATGCAAGTGCATCCCCACTTCGCCCTGACCACGAGCAATCACATCGGAAGCGAATTCAATATAGACAGGATCAACCGCCATTTCATAGTTAGTCAGCCAGACGGGTTTAAAACCAAATTTTTCGCAAAGAGACTGAAAGCGTGGCAGAAATTTGGCATTCTCCGTAGTGATTTGACGATGATTTTGCCAAAGGTTATCCCCTTCGGTATCAATGGTGATGATAAATGCCGGTTTTTTCATAACAGTGCGGGAGTCCATTGAAAGTATGTTGCTAATGTTACGCACAAGTGTTGTTAACGCCAACAATACTCGATTGATAGAGGGGAATGATAGCCACACCAGGCCGCCTCTATTAGAATTGGTACAAGTAAACTACAGAAAGACATTATGAGCGCATCGATTTCTTCATTTGTGGGCAAGCCAGATATCCGCATCCTGGTCATTAAACTTCGCCACCATGGCGATATGCTGCTGATGTCTCCCGTGCTGGAAACGCTTCGGGCTCAATGGCCGCAAGCAACTATTGATGTTCTGCTGTATGAAGAAACCCGGGATATGCTCTCTGCTCTGCCATCTATTAATCATATCTATGGCATTGACCGGAAGTGGAAAAAGCTGGGAACCCGCCAGCACCTGGCCAAAGAATGGCAACTACTGAAGCAACTGCGTAATCAGCATTATGATCTGGTACTCAATCTGGCAGACCAGTGGCGCAGCGCTGTAGTTACGCGGTTCACCGGCGCACCTGTACGTATTGGTTTCGGCTTCAACAAGCGCAAAGGGCATATCTGGTCCTGTTGCCATACCCAGTTGGCCTCCGTTGCCGGGCACCAGCAAATGCACACCGTAGAGCAGAATCTGTCCATTTTCGCACCTCTTGCTATTCCCACTGTCAGCGATGTCAAAATGGCCTGGCCGCCAACCGCCTGGCAGGCCGTCGAGAATAAGCTAAAAGCACTGAATGTTTCAGCGCCATATATCATTATTCAGCCAACCTCCCGCTGGTTCTTCAAATGCTGGAGTGAAGAAAAAATGGCGCAAACCATTTGCGAACTACAACAACAAGGTTTCCCCATTATTCTCACTTCCGGGCCAGATAAAAAAGAGCGGGCAATGATCGCTGAAATCCAGGCAAACTGCCCCGTTGAAGGCGTTCACTCCCTGGCTGGCGAATTAACCCTGCAGCAATTAGCCGCATTGATTGGCCATGCAAAGTTGTTCATTGGGGTCGATTCGGTTCCTATGCATATGGCTGCAGCCTTACATACACCATGTATTGCGCTATTTGGCCCTTCCAAACTGCAATTCTGGCGCCCCTGGCAAGCTACAGGAGAAGTCATTTGGGCTGGAGACTACGGTCCATTACCAGACCCGGATGCCATAGATACACACACCAGTGAACGCTACCTGGATGCCATTCCTGTAGAAACGGTTGTTAGCGCCGCAAGGAAATATCTCGGATGAAACCATACCGTTTAGCCATAGTCAGGCAAAAATACCGCCCGGATGGCGGTGCTGAGCGTTTCGTTTCCAGAGCGCTTGAAGCATTGGAAGGCGAGAATCTGGAGTTGAATGTTATCACCCGTGAATGGCAGGGCGAGCGAAATGAAAACTGGCATATTCACATTTGCAACCCTGCCAAATGGGGGCGCATCAGCCGTGAGCGAGGGTTCGCCCGTTCGGCCAGAGAACTATGGCAGCAGGAAAAATTCGATCTGGTGCAAAGCCATGAGCGAATTGCCGGTTGTGATATTTACCGGGCTGGCGATGGCGTACATCAACGCTGGTTAACCCTTCGCGTGCAAACATTACCAGCCTGGCGGCGTACATTGTTGATGAACGATCGGTATCATCGTTATGTTATTGAAGCAGAACGAGCTATGTACCAGGCACCGCAACTACGCGCTGTTATTTGTAATGCCGAAATGGTGAAACGGGAAATCATAGAAAATTTTAGATTTCCGGAAGAAAAAATACACGTCATCTATAATGCTATTGATTCCTCCCGGTTTTTACCCGCAACGCCTGCCGGGCGCCAGGCGTTGCGAGACAGCTTAGCTATTCCTCACCAGGCAGTCGTACTGGTGTTTGTTGGGTCCGGGTTTGATCGCAAAGGGTTAGCAAGTGCTATCAAGGCAATAGCCCCAACAAATCGCTATTTGCTCGTCGTTGGGCAAGATAAAAATGAAAAGCAGTACCGGGAACTTGCTCAGTCTTTAGGATGTCTGGAGCGTATTCGGTTTATGGGTGTACAAAAACAGACATTACCGTTTTACCAGGCGGCAGATGGGTTGTTATTACCAACAAAATATGACCCATTCCCCAATGTCATTCTCGAAGCAATGGCGTGTGGTTTACCTGTCATTACCACCCCGACATGTGGTGGTTCTGAATTTATCGTAGAGCAAGAAAGTGGGTTTATTTGTGGTGCACTGGATATTAACCAGCTAACACAAGCTGTAAGTGCGATACCATCATTGAATAACGATAACAAAATGGGGGAACTTGCACGTGTCCGGGTAAAAGATGAGACACCGGCAAGGCTTTCGCAGCAATTAATTACGCTGTATAAAAACTTACTGGAATGATGATGCGTATCCTGATGATTATTGATGGGCTGCCAGGTGGCGGGGCCGAAAAGACAGTCCTGACACTGGCCCGGGGATTACTGGAAATGGGGCACCGCGTCTCCGTTTTTTCACTACGTAAAGTTTGTGATTACACCATTCCTGACGGCGTTGATTTTCACATTGTCCAGGATACCTGCCACACCCCCTGGCGCAAGCTGACTGAACTAAGGCGGCGTGCTCAGCTACTGGATAAGGCTTACCAGGCAGCAGAGCAAGAAGGTGGGGAATTTGACCTTATCTGCTCGCATTTGCACAAAACAGACCGTATCGTTTCCTATACGAAAGTGATTCCGCGCCATAAACTCTGGTTCTGCATCCATGGCATGTTTTCGTTTTCTTATCTGGTGCACAAACGGGGCTTCTCGCGCTGGCTGAAAATGGCAAAAATCCGCCGGGTATACCAGGGTGCGCAAATTGTGGCTGTTTCCCAGGCCGTACTGGATGATTTGACAGAAAACCTGGCGATTAAGCCATCCCGCAAATGCGTCATTTATAACCCTTTTGATATCGCGCATATTCAGACGCTGGCTCAGCAACCTTGTGAGCTTTCCGGGCAGGAATATTTGATTCATGTTGGGCGTTTTCATGAACTTAAGCGCCATGACCGGCTGATACGTGCTTATGCCAAAAGCGGTATTCAGGCTCCATTAGTATTAATGGGCAAAGGCTCGCCAGACAAAATCGAGCACCTTAAAGTACTGGCGGCAAATGCAGGTGTGGGGGACAGAGTGCTATTCAAATCCTTTGAAAACAACCCATATCCCTGGATTAAACATGCCAAAGAGCTCGTGTTAAGCTCGGACTGCGAAGGATTTGGTAATGTACTGGTTGAAGCGATTATCTGCCACACACCTCCAGTCAGCACCGACTGCCCTGGCGGGCCGTCTGAGATATTGACTGGTGAATTATCCCGGGGGCTGGCGCAAATGAATGATGCGGCTCTTGCCAGAACAATGCGGGATATCTGGGAAACACCTCCCAGAATCAATACAGATACAATTGAAAATTACAGTATCCGAACCATTTGCCAGCACTACCTTACACTGGCACAACGTTAATCAGGTAATTTATGCACCACGCTACATGCCCACAACTCAGTGTTGTGGTCGCCGTCTACAATGGCGCCGCTTTTTTGGAGCAATTTTTCCAGTGTCTTTCGGCACAAGCAATTGATGATATGGAAGTTATCATGGTGAACGATGGTTCAACTGATAACTCAGCGGATATTATTCATCAGTGGCAGCCACAGTTTGCCAACATGAAAATTATTGACCAGGCAAACCAGGGCGTCTCTGTAGCGCGAAACACCGGCCTGGCGGAGGCAACAGGGCTTTACCTGTCCTTTCCGGATATTGACGATTACTTTCGCCCGGGCATGTACCGCCGCATGCTGGATATGGCACAGGCTGGTAACCTGGATGTTATTACCTGTAATGGTAACTATATCTGGGAAAACAACAAAAAACCGAGCCGTCCAATTTTCCCCAAAGACAAATTGCAGTCAACCGGCGTGCTCACTGGAGCCCAATGGCTAAAACAAGCCCTGGACTCACGGAAATTCCTGCATGTTACATGGCTTAACCTCTATCGCCATGATTTTATCCGCGCACATCATTTCTCTTTTGAGCCAGGCCTGCGCCACCAGGATATCCCATGGACAACAGAGGTGCTGCTGGCAGCGGAACGTGTGCAGTATACCGACGAACAATTTTACGATTATTACATTCACTCTGCGTCGGTTTCCCATATGCCGGACAACGATGACACGCTGATTCGCTCAGCCCGCCATTACATGAAAATTTTGCAGATGCTGGACGAAATTAATCAGCGTTACCCAGAAAAAGTGCAACATATTCCAGCCTGCCGCTGGCAAATTGCCAAAGAAGGGTTGGGTATTCTGCATACCTTCTTCAATATGAAGGACCCACAAAAACAACGCATGATAGTGCAAGAATTTTTCGATACGGGTGTGTGGAAACTGGTTTGGCGCAACGCACAAAGTCTGCGGCTACGCTGGCGGTTAGGGCGTCGCTATTTCCGGTTACGTAAAATTTTACAGTCGCCAGCCTGATTCGCGCTATTCCTTTACATTGCCAGAGCTGCGGCCCATCGCAAGTAGCCCTGGCGTTATTCGTAATAGCGTCAATAAAAATAGCTTTAACCAGGGTAAATGCTTAGAATTTGCCCCGGCAATAAATGAAAAACCGGATATTAGTTTGGAATTACTATATACCTTTCTACTCTACCTTATTCAGCCATTTGTTTGGTTAAGGCTTCTGCTACGCAGCCGTAAAGCCCCTGCTTACCGGAAGCGCTGGGCCGAGCGCTATGGTTTTTGCAGTGGGAAAGTCGCCCCAGAAGGTATCCTGCTGCATTCAGTTTCCGTGGGTGAGACACTGGCAGCCATTCCGCTGGTGCGTGCCCTGCGCCACCGTTACCCGGCTTTACCCATTACCGTTACCACCATGACGCCAACCGGGTCTGAACGGGTTATGTCTGCATTTGGCAAAGATGTTCACCATGTGTACCTGCCTTATGACTTACCCGGTTCAATGAGCCGCTTCCTGGATACAGTTCGCCCCAGGCTGGTCATTGTGATGGAAACAGAGTTGTGGCCGAATATGATTGCTGCCCTGCACACACGCAAAATTCCGTTGGTTGTGGCTAATGCCCGTATGTCGGAACGGTCAGCTAAAGGCTATGGCAAACTTGGTGGTTTTATTCGCAGAGTGCTCGGTAAAATTACCCTGATAGCGGCACAGAACGACGAAGATGGTAACCGTTTTTTGGAGCTTGGCCTCAAACGCAGCCATCTTGCCATTACTGGTAGCCTGAAATTCGATATTTCCGTCACACCAGAACTGGCTGCCAGAGCAGTCACACTACGCCGCCAGTGGGCGCCACGCCGCCAGGTATGGATAGCAACCAGCACTCACGATGGCGAAGAACAAATTATTCTGGAAGCGCACCGTCAATTACTGGCCAGTTTCCCGGACCTGTTGTTAATCCTGGTTCCTCGTCACCCGGAACGTTTCCGCGATGCCGAAGAAATGGCGCAAAAAGCCGGGTTCAGTTACACACTCCGCAGCACTGGCGAGATCCCATCAGGCAGCACTCAGGTCGTGATTGGTGACACTATGGGCGAATTAATGCTGCTCTATGGCATTGCTGACCTTGCCTTCGTTGGGGGTAGCCTGGTGGAGCGCGGCGGCCATAACCCGCTGGAGCCCGCGGCACATGCAATTCCAGTGCTGATGGGGCCACATACCTTTAACTTCAAGGACATTTGCGCCAGGTTACAGCAGGCAGATGGTCTGATAACCGTTACTGATGCTGCATCACTGGTCAAAACTGTCTCCGGGTTGCTGAACGACGAAGACTATCGCCTGTGGTATGGCCGTCATGCCGTTGAAGTGCTGTATCAAAACCAGGGTGCATTACAGCGCCTGTTGCAACTTCTTCAACCCTATCTGCCTCAACGGAGCCACTAATGGCATACCGGTTATCCGTTGTTATGATTGCCCGTAATGCGGCTGATACGCTGGAAGAGTGTCTGAAATCAGTAGACTGGGCTGATGAAGTGATTCTGCTGGATTCAGGCAGTACCGACGACACCATGGCAATTGCCTCAGCGCATGGAGCTGGTGTGTACTCATCCCCGGACTGGCAAGGTTTTGGCACCCAGCGCCAGCGCGCCCAAAGCTATGCCACGGGCGACTATATTTTGATGATCGATACCGATGAGCGCGTTACCCCAGAATTAAAATCTGCTATTCAGTCAGTACTGAGCACTCCCCCCGGCAACACAGTTTACGCCATCAACCGGCGTAACTTGTTTTTGGGGCGTTTTATGCGCCATAGTGGATGGTATCCAGACCGTGTAACTCGCCTGTATGCCAGGGAGAAGTACCAGTACAACAGCAACCAGGTACATGAGTCACTGGATGCCCCCGGTGCGCCGCAAACCCGGTTGCAGGGTGATTTTATCCACCTCACCTGCCGCGACCTGAGTGTCTTTCAGGCCAAACAACTGCAGTACGCCACCGCCTGGGCCCATGAACGGCATCAACAAGGCAAGCAAACCTCGGTCATCAGTATTTTCACCCATACAATTGGGGCGTTTGTGAAGACGTTACTGTTGCGGGGAGGTGTACTGGATGGGAAGCAGGGCTGGATACTGGCGGTTGTTAACGCACAATATACCTTTAACAAGTATGCTGAATTATGGGCCCTTAACCACGGTTACACGGAAAAACAGCCATGAGTGTACGCGCGATATACCCCGGCACATTTGACCCAATAACCAATGGTCATATCGACATTATTACCCGGGCATCCAGGATGTTCGACACCTTGATCCTGGCTATTGCCGCAAGCCCCAGTAAAAAACCGTTATTTTCACTGGCTGAACGTGAAGCACTGGCAAAAGACGCTACCGCTCATTTGCCGAATGTTCAGGTAATGGGGTTCAGTGAGTTAATGGCGGAGTTCGCCCGCCAGCAAAATGCTCAGGTCCTGGTGAGGGGCGTTCGCGCCGTAGCTGATTTCGAATATGAAATGCAGCTCGCTCATATGAACAGCCACCTGATGCCCGGGCTTGAAAGCATTTTCCTGATGCCATCGCGTGACTGGTCTTTTATCTCTTCATCACTGGTCAAAGAAGTGGCGAGGCATCATGGCGATGTCAGTGCTTTTCTGCCTCCCAATGTGCATCAGGCATTGTTAGCAAAGATAAACACTAACAATAACCCGGCTCCCTGAGGGCTTAATGCTGGCAACACGGGCACCAAAATGTTGTACGTTGCCCGTGTTTACCACTTTTAATCGCTGTCCCGCACTGGCGGCATAATTCCCCAGCACGGCCATAAACCTGTAATTCCTGAGCAAAATACCCGGGCTTACCGTCCGTTTGCAGGAAGTCGCGCAGTGTTGTTCCGCCCTGCTCAATTGAGTGAGCCAGTACCGCTTTAATTGCCTGAGTCAGGCGTTTCGCATCATCTGGCGATAACGAATGCGCCACCCTGTCCGGGTGTATCCCCGCCGCAAAGAGTGACTCACTGGCATAGATATTCCCCACCCCCACAACAAGCTTATTGTCCATCAACCAGGGTTTTACCGCGATTTTTTTACTCCGGCTCTTCTGATACAGGTATTCGGCATTAAACGCCTCTGTGAGCGGCTCAGGCCCTAAATGTGCCAATACAGGGTACCCTTCCAACTCTGTAGCCCATAACCACGCGCCAAACCGGCGGGGGTCGGTATAACGCAGGCACTTACCGTTAGATAAAATGACATCGACGTGGTCATGTTTTTCTGGTGGCGCATCCTGCGGCAAGACACGCAAGCTGCCAGACATACCAAGATGGATGATTATCCAGCCCGTGGGGAGTTCCAGCAGCAGGTACTTCGCCCTGCGCTGCACACTCAGTACGGGCACATCACTCAGGCGATAAATTTCATCAGAAACCGGCCAGCGCAGGCGCCCATTGCGTACTTCGACAAACTGAATCGTCGCGCCCACTAAATGGGGCTCAATTCCACGGCGGCTGGTTTCAACCTCAGGTAATTCGGGCATGGCATCCTCTTTGCTCTTTAAGCCTTACCTTATTGCGGCAAGACCAGGTCACAAACGCATCTGGCAAACAGATTCTAACGTGTCAGCCAGCACCATGATGATATGGGGATTAAAGGCGGGAAATTCCAGGCATAAAAAAACGGCCCCGAAGGACCGTTTCTCACAAAGTCACTAAAATTATTTAATTTTAGCTTCTTTGTATACAACGTGCTTACGAACAACCGGATCGTATTTGTTCAGTTCCAGTTTTTCGGGTTTAGTACGTTTGTTCTTCGTGGTGGTATAGAAATGACCAGTACCAGCAGAAGAAACCAGCTTGATCTTCTCGCGAACACCTTTAGCCATGATTTAATTCCTCTTAGTACTTCTCGCCACGGGCACGCAGATCAGACAGAACTGATTCGATGCCTTTTTTATCAATTACACGCATACCTTTAGCAGATACACGCAGGGTTACAAAACGCTTCTCGCTCTCTACCCAAAAGCGGTGAGAGTGCAGGTTCGGCAGAAAACGGCGTTTAGTCGCGTTCAGTGCGTGTGAACGGTTGTTACCGGTCACCGGACGCTTGCCAGTAACTTGGCAGACTCGGGACATGTCTATTCTCCAAAAATCAAATTAGCTCGAGCTTCGTAAAGGGTATCGGCAGCCTCGTCAGGCCTGTACTGGCCTGGTCTTCCGGTTCAATGTGAACTCGTGATGCCAGGCCCAATCGCCAAACCCGAGATTCTCAAAGGTGGCGTAGTATACGCTGACTCAGGGATGTGCTCAAGTCCCGAACAAATAAAGATCCCGGAGGATCGCGTAAATTGCCCTAAATCCACCCTCTTTCTGCGAAAGAAACGGTCTCTCCACGCCCAATAACCAGATGGTCAAGCACACGAATATCCATAAATTGGCAGCTTTCTACCAACCTTTGGGTGATTAACTGGTCAGCGCGGCTGGGTTCGGCCCGGCCCGATGGGTGATTATGAGCGAAAATAACACTCGCTGCATTAAGTTTAATGGCCTGGCGCACCACTTCGCGCGGATAAACCTCAACATGGGTGAGTGTTCCGGAAAACATTCTCTGGTGTTCAATCACTCTGTTATGGTTATCCAAAAACAACACCATAAAAATTTCCCGTTCCTCTGATGCCAGCTCATTTTGTAAAAACTGCCTGACAACATGAGGATTATTCAGCGTATCCATTTCCGCAAGAGCGGATGCGTGAAAGCGGCAGGCCAGCTCAGTAATCGCATTCAGTTCAGCATATTTCGCCACCCCAATACCGCCTACCTTGCGGATTTGAGCCAAATCCGCGCTTAATAAAGCCCTGAGAGAACCAAAATGAAACAGTAACTGGTGTGCAAGCGTCAGCACATGAACACCACGCTTGCCGGTACGTAAAAATAATGCCAGAAGTTCTACATCCGTCAGCACTTTCGCACCATATTTCATGAGTTTCTCCCGCGGGGGAAGCCCTGCCACATTCTCCATCACGCCTCCTGTTGCCACGCCTGCACGTCAAACAGGTGACACAATGCCACCAGCATCTCTTCCTGGCTAATGGCCAACTCGCTGGCTGCGAGCCTGTACGCAGAGAATCAAGGGCATCGAAACCCCGTTTGCATGATTTGTGGTAACATGCCGCATCTTGTTTTCATACAGACGGGAACATCACCATGGGCTTGTCCGGTAAAAAAATTGTCCTGGGTATTAGCGGCGGCATTGCTGCCTATAAAACCCCTGAACTGGTACGCAGGTTGCGCGATCATGGCGCAGAAGTGCGTGTTGTTATGACCGAAGCGGCAAAAGCGTTCATCACCCCACTAACTCTGCAGGCCGTATCCGGGCACCCGGTATCAGAAAGCCTGCTGGATACTGCAGCAGAAGCAGCAATGGGGCATATTGAGCTGGGCAAGTGGGCAGACCTGGTGATTCTGGCTCCGGCCACGGCTGATTTAATTGCCCGGGTGACTGCCGGCATGGCAAATGACCTGGTCAGCACAATGTGCCTGGCGACACCCGCCCCCGTTGCCGTCGTCCCGGCCATGAACCAGCAGATGTTCCGCGCCACCGCCACCCAACAAAATATTGAACGCCTGGCCGAACGTGGGTTACTTATTTGGGGCCCGGACAGTGGTAGCCAGGCCTGTGGCGATGTAGGGCCAGGCAGAATGCTCGACCCACTGGTAATAGTTGAAATGGCAGAGCAACATTTCGGCCACAGCCAGGACCTGAAAGATCTGAATATCATGATAACAGCAGGCCCAACACGTGAACCCCTGGATCCCGTCAGGTATATTACCAATCACAGTTCAGGGAAAATGGGTTTTGCTCTGGCTGCTGCTGCGGCAAAAAGAGGGGCCAATGTCACTCTGGTCAGCGGGCCTGTGTCACTCCCCACTCCACAAGGCGTACTGCGTGTTGACGTAACAACGGCGCTGGAAATGAATGCGATTGTGCAGCAATCCGTACAAAAGCAGGCAATTTTCATTGGCTGTGCCGCCGTCGCCGATTTCCGTGCCGAACAAATCGCTGCGGAGAAAATAAAAAAACAAAGCGATGAAGACGGGTTGATCATAAAAATGGTAAAAAACCCGGATATCATTGCTGGCGTGGCCGGGTTAACAGAAAACCGCCCTTATGTTGTCGGGTTTGCTGCCGAAACAAGTAATGTGGAAGAATATGCCCGGCAAAAACAAACCCGCAAACACCTGGATTTAATCTGCGCAAATGACGTTTCTGTAGCAGGCCAGGGGTTTAATAGTGATATGAATGCATTGCACCTCTTCTGGCAAGATGGGGATAAAGCGCTGGCGTTAACCAGCAAAACCCAGCTTGGTCAATTGTTACTGGACGAGATCATTACCCGTTATGATGAAAAAAATCGACGTTAAGATTCTGGACCCGCGTGTTGGTCAGCAATTTCCCTTGCCAACTTACGCCACCTCTGGCTCCGCCGGGCTCGATCTGCGCGCCTGTCTTGATGAGGCTTTCGACCTCGCCCCCGGGCAAACCACACTGGTGCCAACCGGGCTGGCTATCCATATTGCAGACCCTTCACTGGCGGCGGTAATTTTACCGCGCTCAGGGCTTGGCCATAAACACGGTGTTGTGCTGGGCAACCTGGTTGGCCTGATTGATTCCGATTATCAGGGGCAGTTAATGGTATCGGTATGGAACCGTGGGCAAACCACTTTTACTGTCGAACCCGGTGAGCGCCTGGCACAAATGGTTTTTGTACCGGTCGTACAGGCTGAATTTAATGTTGTTGAAGATTTTGCCGCTACGGATCGTGGAGAAGGCGGTTTCGGCCATTCTGGCCGCCAATAATAATCCAGGGACAGCCCCGCCAGACATCAGTAATTCGATGATGGCCCCGCAGGCAAATCAGCCTGCGGGTCAGGGTTAATGTGTGGGCATTACCTGGTCATTGCTTATTTCAGGGGTATTTTAGAACATGGCAGAAAAACAAACGGCGAAAAGGAATCGTCGCGACGAAATACTGCAGGCGCTGGCCCAAATGCTTGAATCAAGTGATGGCAGCCAACGTATTACCACAGCAAAACTGGCTGCCACGGTGGGTGTCTCTGAAGCCGCACTTTACCGCCATTTTCCCAGCAAAACGCGCATGTTCGATAGCCTTATCGAATTTATCGAAGACAGCCTTATCACACGTATCAACCTGATATTGAAAGATGAAAAGGATACCACTGCGCGTTTAAGGCTGATTGTGCTGCTTATTTTGGGGTTTGGCGAACGCAACCCAGGGTTAACCCGCATTCTTACCGGCCATGCATTAATGTTTGAACAGGACCGGTTACAGGGGCGTATTAATCAATTATTTGAGCGTATTGAAGCCCAACTGCGCCAGGTAATGCGTGAACGGAAAATGCGTGAAGGCGAAAGCTACACAGTGGACGAAACGCTGTTAGCCAGCCAGTTACTGGCGTTTTGCGAAGGTATGCTGTCACGCTTTGTACGCAGCGAATTTCGTTACCACCCAACTGATGATTTTGAAGCCCGCTGGCCGCTACTGGCCGCTCAGCTGAACTAAAAAAAGGGCCTGAAGGCCCTTTTTTACTGGTGAGGTTTACACACCGTATTGTTCGCGATACTCACGAACCGACGCCAGGTGCTGAGCCATTTCTGGTTTTTCTTCCAGCCAACTGATGACGTCTTTCAGGGTAATAATGGAAATGACTTTGCAGTGGTAATCGCGCTCCACTTCCTGAATTGCGGAAATATCGCTGCGCCCACGTTCCTGGCGGTCCAGTGATATCAGTACCCCGGCAAGAGATGCACCATTCGCCTGGATAATCTCCATCGATTCACGAATAGCTGTACCTGCCGTAATCACATCATCCACCAGCATTACCCGGCCTTGCAGCGGGCTGCCAACCAGGTTACCCCCTTCACCATGGTCTTTTGCTTCTTTACGGTTAAAGCAGTAAGGCACATCCCGCTCATGGTGCTCCGCCAGTGCAACAGCGGTTGTTGTCGCAATGGGAATCCCTTTATAAGCCGGGCCAAACAGCAGGTCAAAATCAATCCTGGAGTCCACCAGCGCTTCGGCATAGAAGCGCCCCAAAAGTGCCAGATCACGCCCGGTATTAAATAGCCCCGCATTGAAGAAATAGGGGCTGATACGCCCGGATTTCAGGGTAAACTCACCAAACTTCAATACCTGCTTGTTAAGCGCAAATTCAATAAACTGGCGCTGATACGGTTTCATGGATTCGCTCCTTACTGTGGCAATTCTGTTCATGCGCGGGTGGTCTGGACATCACTGCCACAATGCGCCAACCCGCGGGCAAAAAAAAGGCGACTCACAGGCCGCCTGAAAATTAATTTTCTAACGCCGCCTTCTGCGACGCGATGATAGATTCGATACCCCCACGAGCCAAAGCCAGCAACGTGAGAAGTTCTTCATGGCTGAACGGCTCGCCTTCAGCAGTGCCCTGCACTTCGATCATGCGCCCGTCTTCCATCATGACCACGTTCATATCAGTTTCAGCAGCGGAATCTTCCACATACTCCAGGTCACAAACCGCTTCACCGTTCACGATACCTACCGATACCGCGGCAACCATCCCTTTCATTGGGTTGGCTTTCAGTTTGCCGTTCGCCACCATCGTGTTCAGGGCATCAGCCAGTGCCACACAGGCGCCAGAGATAGAGGCAGTACGTGTTCCGCCATCAGCCTGCAGGACATCACAGTCCAGCGTAATGGTGTATTCGCCCAGCGCTTTCAGGTCTATTGCGGCACGCAATGCACGGGCGATAAGGCGCTGGATTTCCATTGTGCGGCCACCTTGCTTGCCCTTGGCGGCTTCACGCGCGTTACGGGTGTGAGTGGCGCGCGGCAACATACCGTATTCTGCGGTTACCCAACCCTGGCCCTGGCCTTTCAGAAAGCGGGGGACGCCTTCTTCTACCGTGGCGGTACACAGTACTTTGGTATCGCCAAACGCCACCAGAACAGAGCCTTCGGCGTGTTTGGTGTAATGGCGAGTAAGAGTGACGGGGCGTACTTGTGTGTTACTACGGCCTGCTGGACGCATGAGTCTTCTCCGGTCAGAAACGAATGTGGCTGCGCATTATACGGACTTCGCGACCTTATTCCTATCCTGATGGGAGCATGCTGGCTATAATCCCCTCATCCATTTATAAAATTGGTTACTGATATGATCCGTAGCATGACCGCCTACGCCCGGCGTGAAATTAAAGGCAACTGGGGCTCAGCCTCCTGGGAACTGCGCTCAGTCAACCAGCGCTACCTCGAAACCTACCTGCGCCTCCCTGAACAATTTCGCAGTCTTGAACCCGTAGTACGCGAACGTATTCGTGCACGCCTGACCCGTGGCAAAATCGAATGCACCCTGCGTTTTGAGCCAGACAGCCACGCTCAAAGTGAGCTGATTCTTAATGAGGAACTGGCAAAACAGCTGGTACAGGCCGGCAACTGGGTAAAAATGCAGAGTGATGAAGGTGAAATCAACCCACTGGATATTCTGCGCTGGCCAGGCGTGATGTCTGCCAAAGAGCAGGATCTTGATGCCATTACCAGTGAAATCATGGGTGGGCTGGAATCCGCACTGGATGACTTTATCGTTGCCCGTGAAACCGAAGGCCAGGCACTTAAGGCATTAATTGAGCAACGCCTGGAAGGTGTCAGCACAGAAGTCAGCAAAGTGCGTGCGCAAATGCCGGATATCCTGAAATGGCAGCGTGAACGCCTGGTGAGCAAACTGGACGAAGCGTCTGTTCAGTTAGAAAACAACCGTCTTGAACAGGAACTGGTTCTGATGGCACAGCGGATTGATGTAGCTGAAGAGCTGGATCGCCTGGATGCCCACGTTAAAGAAACCTACAACATCCTGAAGAAGAAAGAAGCGGTTGGCCGCCGGCTGGACTTTATGATGCAGGAATTCAACCGTGAGTCGAATACGCTGGCATCAAAATCTATCAATGCCGAAGTGACCAACTCAGCCATTGAGCTGAAAGTGTTAATCGAACAGATGCGCGAGCAGATTCAAAACATCGAGTAACACCGCAGCTAAAAATAGCAGCCCATATCGCTATGGGCTTCTTATTTAAGTTAATGGCAAACGCAGGGTTACCCGGCGATTGCCATGCCAACCGTCATATGCAGGCCATAAAACACGCCACGGCTAATCAGTTCACCTGCCAGCACCAGTACAAACGCCAGTGACAATACAGGCACGGCAGGGTAATACCCTTTTAGCTGTGGTACCACCCAACACACCAGTGCGGCGGCCAGTAGCAGCAGGCTCCATGCCATCAGTGCACCATATTGCGGAACTAACGCCTGAGCCTGTTGCACGGAACTGTGAATTGTTGCCAGTTCACTCCCCTGCATTACCGCCACCACCGCACTACCCAGCAAAGCAACCAGGGAAACCGCAGGTAACACGCGCATGCCCCAACCTTCAACACCCACCACACGCAGCAGCAGGTAGCCAAGTAACGGTCCACCCATCAACATAGTCAGGAAAAAGCGTAACCCAGTCCATATTGAATACCAGGTTGGCACTGTATCTATCGTGTTGTAAACCCTTGCCATCATCCAGACAAACACCACACCCAGCACCATGGTGACTACAAGCCATAATGCGCGCAGCGGCTGGGAAAGCTTATTCACGACCGCCAGTAACCAGCCAATACCACCAACGGCAAAAAAGAGTGAGCCGCTGGCTATTTCGTTACTCAGGGCCGAAGCGCCAATCCGGTTTAACGAGTTAAACGCCCGCATGGGTGAACCCAGGTGCATCATGGAGGCAATAAACCCGATTCCCATCAATACCCACAACCCCAGCATCACGAGGGTGACCCTCTTTTGCTGCTCTGCACTGGGTTTGGCACACAACAACATCAGTGCCATAACAATAAATCCACCCACCACACACTGCCCCAGCACGGTAAACAGCATCAGTGGCCATTCACTCCATCCGTTACCCATTTCACACCTCCTTCGGGTTTGCCAGATAACCGCTGGTATCCCCTTCTGGGCGGCTGTTGGCGTTGGGTTTTATGACAATACTCGGTTTTGTGAAATGTGCAGACGGCAAAGGTGCAACTGCCGCCAGCTCACCATGTTTTTTGCGCAGTTCTTCGATTGGCCCAAAGTCCAGCGCTCTGAGTGGGCAGGATTCAACACAAATCGGCTTTTTGCCTTGTGCAACACGGGAGTAGCAACCATCACACTTGGTCATGTGCCCTTTGGCCGCGTTATATTGCGGCGCACCATAAGGACATGCCATATGGCAGTAACGGCAGCCAATACATACATCTTCATTGACCACGACAAAGCCATCTTCCCGCTTGTGCATTGCGCCACTGGGGCACACCTTCGTACAGGCCGGATCCTCGCAATGGTTACAGGCGATGGATAAATAGTAAGCGAACACATTTTGGTGCCAGACACCGTTATCTTCCTGCCAGTCACCTCCCGCATATTCATAAATGCGGCGAAAACTCACATCCGGCGTTAAGTCTTTGTAATCTTTACAGGCCAGCTCACAGGTTTTGCAACCGGTGCACCGACTGGAATCAATAAAAAATCCATACTGGGTTGTCATCGGTTACTCCTTACAACTTTTCAACCTGGACCAGGTTGGTGTGTGACGGGTTGCCTTTTGCCAGTGGTGACGGGCGTTGGGTTGTCAGTACGTTGATGCTGCCAGCTTGGTCGACCCGTTGAGCATCCGGGGAATACCAGGCTCCCTCGCCCAGGGCGACAACACCCGGTAAAATACGTGGCGTCACTTTTGCCTCAATGTGAACCTCTCCCCGGCCATTAAAAATCCGCACGCGATCACCGTTGGCGATGCCGCGAGCCTGAGCATCCATGGGGTTAATCCACATCTCCTGGCGGCAGGCGGCTTTTAAAACGTCCACATTGCCGTAAGTTGAGTGTGTGCGGGCCTTGTAATGAAAACCGGTCAATTGCAGCGGCCACTGTTTTGCTAATGGGTCGTCATAGTTTTCAAACCCGGCACTGTAAACCGGCAGCGGGTCGACCACATCGTCTTTATCCAGTTGCCAGGTCGCGGCGATCTCAGCCAGTTGTGCGGAGTAAATTTCAATTTTCCCGGAAGGTGTAGTGAGCGGGTTGGCAGCAGGGTCCTCGCGGAAAGCTTTGTACGCAACGTGGTGCCCTTCAGGATCTCGTTGTTTAAAAATCCCCTGTTCACGGAAGGCTTCGAAAGACGGTAAATCGGGAATGGCTTTACGAGACAGCTCATGGAGATGGCGCATCCACCCTTCCTGAGTACGCCCCTCGGTAAATTTCTCTTCCACACCCAGGCGTTTTGCCAGAGCGCTGGTCATTTCATAAATAGTTTTGCATTCAAAACGCGGCTTAATGACCTGATCATTAAAAATCACATAGGACATATTCCCGCAAGAGGCATCCAGCGCGAAGTCCATTTGTTCAGACGCGGTGCAATCCGGCAATAAAATATCGGCATATTTCGCCGAAGCAGTCATGTGGCAATCAATCACCACTATCATTTCACACTTATTCTCATCCTGAAGAATTTCGTGAGTGCGGTTAATTTGCGAGTGCTGGTTCACCAGGCAGTTACCGGCATAGTTCCAAATCATCTTGATGGGAACATCCAGCTTGTCTTTCCCGCGCACCCCATCGCGGGTGGCTGTCATTTCAGGACCGCGCTCAATTGCATCGGTCCACATAAACATTGAGATGCTGGTTTGCACCGGGTTATCCAGCGTTGGCATCCGTTCGAATGGTATTTCATAAGACCCTTCACGGGCACCGCTGTTGCCCCCAGAAATACCCACGTTCCCGGTCAAAATCGGCAACATAGCGATAGCCCGGGAAGCCAGTTCTCCATTGGCGTGGCGCTGTGGCCCCCAACCCTGAGAAATAAATGCCGGTTTTACTGAACCGATTTCTCGTGCCAGTTGAATGATACGTGAGGCCGGAATACCGGTAATGGGTGCCGCCCAGTCAGGTGTTTTCGCCACGCCATCGTTACCTTGCCCAAGGATATAGGCTTTGTAATGGCTGTTTGCGGGCGCACCAGGCGGCAATGTTTTTTCGTCATAGCCAACACAGTATTTATCAAGGAATGCCTGGTCGACGAGGTTCTCAGTAATCAAAACCCAGGCAATTGCCGCAGCCAGTGCGCCATCAGTTCCGGGCCGAACCGGGATCCACTCATCCTCGCGCCCTGCCCCGGTATCGTTGTAACGCGGGTCGATGATTATCATGCGCGCATTAGATTTCTGGCGTGCCTGTTCAATGTAGTAGGTAACCCCGCCGCCGCTCATCCGCGTTTCGCCCGGGTTATTACCAAACAACACGACCAGTTTGCTGTTTTCGATGTCAGACGGGCTGTTACCATCTGCCCAGCCACCGTAGGTGTAGTTCAGTCCGGCAGCAATTTGAGCTGTTGAATAATCACCGTAATGGTTTAAGTAGCCACCCACGCAATTCATCAGCCGGGCAATCAGTGTTTTTCCTGGTGGCCAGGAGCGGGTCATCGTGCCGCCCAACGTCCCGGTACCATAATTAAGGTAGATAGATTCGTTACCGTAGTCTTTAATCAGGCGCTGGGTGTTGCTGGCGATAATGTCATAAGCTTCATCCCAGCTAATACGCTCAAATTTCCCTTCGCCCCGTTTGCCCACGCGTTTCATTGGGTACTTCAGCCGGTCAGGGTTATAAACCCGGCGGCGCATAGAGCGGCCACGCAGGCAGGCCCGCACCTGGTGCAAACCATCATAATCATCATTGCCGGTGTTATCGGTTTCCACATAGCGAATTTCACCGTTAACAACATGCATACGCAACGGGCAACGGCTACCACAGTTAACGGTGCAGGCACTCCAGATTATCTTTTCCTGAGAGCCTGCCGGGGCAATCGCATCTGCGGCGCAAACCAAACGGGAAAAGGGCAAAGAAAATGCGCTACCAGCCAGTGCCAGGCCACCAATTGCAGTTCCTTTCATTAAGCCTCGTCGGCTGACTTCTGCTTCCAGCAAAGCATCGGGGGTTTTATGGCTCATAAATACTCACCTTGCTTATTTTCGTCATTGATGCAATTCAACCGCTATATAAACATTTATATAATGGTTTGAATTATCAGTTTATTTTCTTTTTCAATGTGAGTATTACGCTGTCCGGGGAATTAATAGTTTGCTTAGTATCAATTCAGCTGTTGAAACATGCAGATAAGGTGTATTTCTGAGAGCCCGGGCAGAAAATCAGGTTTTAAAAAAGAGTCATCAAAGGTGATAACGAATATCACTCGCAATTATTTTTCACCGTATGGCCGGGCATATTTTCTGGTCAGCCTTTGGCATATAGAAAAATCTTAAAACATATCCCTTTTATCTATTTCCCTAAAAATAGCTCACGGATTTCCGGTAAGCCCGGCAATAAAAGGACACTTCAAGGTTAACAATATAGTCACTTCGGGCTGGTTGGGGAGTTATGGTCGGTTTGGCTGGATTACCTGGATATCAATTAACCCTGCCTTCTTTAGCAGATTTTTCCCGGCGATGCTCTCTGGCCCACCACATAATAATAGTTACATTTTTGTCACACAAACCCATGCAGTAGCGTCGCCTTTTCATCAGTGCTTTTGCTATCATTCACCCTCTGCAGGCCGTGATAACTAAAAAAATTCGCACTGTCTACCCTGTCCCTTACCATCCTGACGGCCCGTTTTAAGAAACGTAGCTGTCATGCTTGCCGCCTGAAATGACAACAAAAATTTATTAGCTTTTGATATAAAAGGAAAAATATGGACTGGGAAACCTGGCGCTTTGTTATCAGTGTCACGCTGCCAAACCTGCTGCTACTCCTTGCTGGGATCATATTGCGCCGGGCAGGGCTGATGAACGATACATTTATTGATGGTGCCTCAAAAATTGTCTTTGTTGTTGCGCTGCCCTGCTTATTGTTTTTCAGTATCGCCACACAAAAAATCTCGCTGGCACAAAATCTGCCTCTGGCCCTGTACGGTCTGGTGGGCACGACATTATCCTGGTTGATACTGGAGCTTATCGCTCCCTTATTGGTAAAAGAGCGCAAGGAGCGAGGTATCTTTGTTCAGGGTGGGTTCCGTGCCAATACTGCAATTGTCGGCCTGGCTTATGCATCAATGGCCTATGGCAAAGCTGGTATAGCCACAGGTTCACTCTATATGGCGACAACAGTTATTCTGTTTAACCTTTTATCCGTCATTTCATTGACCCGCACTCTGCAGGGGAACGGGAAAAAAGCACCGTCACTGGCTTCAGTTTTAAGCGGTGTTGTAAAAAACCCCCTGATTATCAGCCTGGTGCTTGGTCTGGCCTGGAATGCTACTGGCTTTTCTATCCCGCATCCTGTGTTTCAGACTGGTGAACTGATTTCCGCGACAGCACTGCCACTGGCCATGATGTGTGCCGGTGCGTCACTGGACCTGCGTAGTATGTTTAGATCATCCAATACGGCGTTATATGCCAGTCTGGCTCGTGTCGCGGTGGTTCCGGCAGGGTTAACTTTCGGTGGGTGGCTATGCGGCTTTGAAGGAACAACGCTCGGCGTCATCTTTCTGTTTTCTGCTACACCTGCCGCTGCTGCCAGTTACGTAATGACTCGGGCAATGGGCGGCAATGCCGTACTTGCCGCCAATATTATTGGTTTGACCATGGTTGGCTCAATTGTCACAACATCTCTGGGATTGTTTATTTTAAGAACCCTGAACCTGGGTTAACCAGGTTCTTTCCGCCAAAAATTTGGTACGTGTCATGTTATCCTGTTAGCCATGCACACTTATCATGGTATAAGCATTCTGGTGTGTGTCACTCAGAGTCGTGAATGAAGATGGCATTTCCCCTTTCACAACAATTAGGTGCTTTTTTAAAAGAACGGCGCCAAAGTCTGGATGCCCGTGCACTGGGGTATCTCTCTCAACGCCGCCGCACTCTGGGGCTACGCCGCGAAGAAGTCGCTCAGCGCGCCAGTATTAGCGTAACCTGGTATACCTGGCTTGAGCAGGGCCGGGGCGGCGCGCCTTCAGTTCCCGTGCTCGAACGCCTGAGCCAGGCGCTGTTGCTGACAGACACCGAACGTGAGCATCTGTTTTTATTGGGTGTTGGCCATCCACCTCAAACAAAACACCAGGAAAATCAGGTAATACCCGCCCATCTTCAGCATGTACTGAATACGCTTAACCCATGCCCCGCGCTGATAAAAAATCTTACCTGGGACGTTCTGGCATGGAATGACGCTGCCCGCCTGGTGTTGACTGATTACACACGTCTTGAGCCTGAGCAACGGAATATTTTGCGGCTTATCTTTTCACATGAACCAGTACGCCAGCATCAGGCAGACTGGGAGGCTGTGGCTCGTATGGTGGTTGGTGCGTTTCGGGCTGATATTGCCCGCGTTGGCGAAAGCCCACGCGTACAACACCTGGTTCAGGAACTTTCCGCTAAAAGTGCATTTTTTGCCACGCTTTGGGAAACACACAGCGTACAGGATTTAAGTGAAGGGATTAAATACCTGCATCGCTCTGACTGCGGGGCGCTTGCGCTGAATTATTCATCTTTTGGCATTCATGCGCGGCCAGATTTAAGCCTGCTGGTATACAGCCCTGCAACGGATGAAGATGCCAGTAAAATAGCAACAATCTTCTCTGTTGCTCACAAAACTATTTGAATGGATACCCTTGCTCAAGTAACCCCAAAAACTCTTGCAGCCAGGGCATATCAATGGTTTTCACCATCGCCGGGAAAAAAACTTGCGGTGAAGGGAAAACATCCAGTACGAAGCAATTTTCTAACCGGCTGGCATCAACTTCAGACTCAGGTAGCAATGTTGCCGCTTTCAGGCCAGACTCCAGCCAGTCAATAATTACACCGGGCTGAGCAATGTGCATAATCACATTCGGATTTACTCCGCCCTTACTAAAATTATCAAACAACATCTCATAAATTCCCGAATCCCGGGAACGTTGCAGCAAAACAAGGGGAAGCTCACCAATCGCCAGGTAAGGTATTGTCCCACTATTTATATCGCTACTCATACAACCTGCCAGCGCCTTATTAATTACCGCTACCAGTTTTACTGGCTCAAAAGCGATATAATCAAAGCATTCAGGTTGATAAGGTTTCTGAATTAACGCTAAATCTAATAAACCATCATTCAGTTGCTCTTCTAAATTACTGGAATCAGAAACGGAGATGCGTAATTCTATTTCTGGATGTTTCCGGTATAATTCAAGAAATAGTGGTTTGAAATAAGATTGGTATAAATGTGTCAAACCTATACGCAATAGCCGCTTTTCTCTGTTGGCTATTTGAATGGTTTCACGAGTTGTATTTTCTATTTGACGAAAGATATCACTGGCACGGCGATAGAGAAAATTACCCGCATCGGTAGGTTCGATTCTATTTCCATTACGCACAAAAAGAGAAGCATTGAGCTCTTCTTCAAGCTCCTGAATCCTCCGGCTAAGCGGGGGTTGTGCCATGTTTAGCGCTCTGGCGGCCTGGCTGATAGAACCATGCTCAACGACCTTACAGAAATACTTCAATCTTTTCAGATCCATAGAGAAAACGCCCTCCGCCAGACTATGAGGCCGTATTATCGCATATTTCTGTTTTTCGTGCATAAACAACTTAATAATTCAACAAAATAAAAACATTGCGGTAACATTTTTTGCATTATATGTAGCAATTTAACCTGAAGTAAATATATAATGTGACTGTAATCACTGCCACTCACACCTTTTTGATATGGTTTGTATAATCTAAACGGTATTTGTCTGGTTCTATTAGCAGGCATATATTTTCAGGTGCAAAGACAACTTACCTGAAAAATACGGACCACTATTATGGCAAATGAGCTAAATAAAGATCAGAGCCAGACGCATGATCTTCGCTCCGCAATTGAATTACTCAAATCTACCCCCGGCGAATATGTCGAAACGAATGTAGAAGTCGACCCTCGCGCCGAATTATCTGGTGTTTACCGCTACGTTGGTGCAGGTGGTACGTGCGAACGTCCTACCCGTAAAAACGGCCCGGTAATGATGTTCAACAAAATTAAAGGGTTCGATGATATCAGTGTCATTATTGGCCTGAATGGTTCCCGTAAACGCGTTGGGCAGTTCCTTAACTGCGAACCAGAAAGACTGGGCCATCTGCTGAAAGATTCCGTGCAGAACCCTATCGCTCCAGTTGAAGTCAGTGCTGACAAAGCAGTGTGCCAGGAAGTTGTACACCTGGCGACAGATGCAAATTTCGATTTGCGTAAACTGCTGCCTGCTCCGACCAACACCGAAGAAGACGCTGGCCCTTACATCACTATGGGTCTGTGCTATGCATCTGATCCAGAAACCCATGAATCAGATATCACGATTCATCGCCTGTGTGTTCAAAGCCGTGATGAGCTTTCAATGTGGCTCACTCCAGGCCGCCATATTGATGCATTCCGCATGAAAGCTGAAGAAGCGGGCAAACCACTGCCTATCTCCATCAGCATTGGTGTTGATCCGGCAATTGAAATTGCCGCCTGCTTCGAACCACCGACAACCCCACTTGGCTTTGACGAACTGAGTGTTGCCGGTGCATTGCGCGGCCACGCTGTTGAAATGGTGAAATGTAAAACCATCAATGAACGTGCAATTGCCCACGCAGAAATCGTTATTGAAGGCGAACTGCTGCCAAATGTACGTGTTCGTGAAGACCAGAACACCGACTCTGGCAAAGCGATGCCTGAATTCCCGGGTTATACCGGTGAAGCGAAAGAGGCACTGCCGGTTATCAAGGTGAAAGCCGTCACCCATCGCCACAACCCTATCTGGCGCACTACTGTAGGGCCAGGCGAAGAACATGTGAACATGGCAGGTATTCCAACTGAAGCCAGTATTCTGGATATGGTAAACCGCGCGATGCCTGGTAAACTGTTGAATGTATTTGCACACTCTGCAGGTGGTGGCAAATTACTGGCAGTTATGCAGTTTAAAAAATTCGCGCCGGTTGATGAAGGCCGCCAGCGTCAGGCTGCGCTGCTCGCATTCTCTGCATTCCCGGAACTGAAACACGTTATTCTGGTAGATGAAGATGTTGATATCTTTGACAGTGACGACGTGCTGTGGGCTATGCAGACTCGTTATCAGGGTGATGTAGATACCGTCTTTATTCCTGGTGTACGCTGCCATCCTCTGGATCCGTCACAAACACCAGAATACAGCCCAAGCATTCTGCAAACGGGGATGTCCTGCAAGACTATCTATGACTGCACAGTGCCGTTCCATCTGAAATCGCATTTTGAACGCTCGAAATTTAAAGAAGTGGATGTGAAACGCTTCCTGCCAGATTTCGAATAAGGAGTTATTGAATGACCACACAACGTATCATCATCGGGATCAGTGGCGCATCCGGTTTCCAGTATGGCGTAAAAGCCCTTGAGTTACTGCAAGGGAAAGGTCTTGAAGTGCACCTGGTTGTCTCCAAAGGTGCAGAAAGGACCTGCGAACTGGAAACGGATTACGAACTGGACAAGGTGATGGCGCTGGCGGATGTTGTGCATCCCATCGGCAACCTTGGGGCGTCAATATCCAGTGGTTCATTCAAAACCCTGGGTATGCTGGTTGCTCCCTGTTCTATGCGTTCCCTTGGGGCTATTGCTCACTGCCTGACCGACAATCTACTCACTCGGGCAGCAGATGTGGTGTTAAAAGAGCGCCGTCGCCTTGTCCTGCTGGCCAGGGAAACTCCGCTCAACCTTGGGCACCTGCGTAATATGCAGGCAGTAACGGAAATGGGCGGGATTATTTTCCCGCCTGTCCCGGCGCTCTACCAGCGCCCGCAAACAACCGATGAAATTATCACTCACAGTGTGGCTCGAGCTCTGGATCTATTTGATCTGGACGTGAAAAATATTCCGCGCTGGGGTGAAGGTGATATGCATCATGCGAATTAACCCTTTTTAAAACTCCCTCTCGGGTATAACACACTACAGGAACAAAAAAATGTTAATCGGTCCTTATGTCAACGGCACTGCTGTCGTTGTCGGCGGTCTGTTGGGTGCGCTTGCTGGCCGTATGCTTCCGGAACGTGTCCGGACTGCTCTTCCTTTAACCTTCGGCCTCTGCTCTGTTGGGCTGGGTATTAAGCTGGTTATTGAAGTGAAATATATGCCCGCCGTAGTTCTGGCTATGGTCATTGGCGCAGTACTTGGTGAACTGTTCTATGTCGAAAAAGGCATTGGTAAGGCAGCTGGCCTGACCCGCGGTATCGTCAACCGCTTTTTACCCCCGATTAAAGGACTAACCCACGAAGAATTTACTGAAAAATTTGTTGCCATTCTGGTGCTGTTTTGTGCCAGTGGCACAGGTATCTTTGGTGCCATGCACGAAGGGATGACAGGTGACCCGTCTATCCTGTATATCAAAACGGTACTGGATCTGTTCACTTCAGCAATTTTCGCCACCATGCTGGGCTACGCGGTAATGACCATTGCTATTCCTCAGGTCATTCTTCAGGTTCTGCTGGCAATGTTGGCAGTCGTTATTTTACCAATGACTACACCAGACATGATGGCTGACTTCTCCTGCGCTGGCGGCCTTATCATGATTGCGACAGGTTTGCGTATCTGCAATATCAAACTGTTTCCTGTGGCAAACATGCTACCGGGTCTCTTCCTGGTGATGCCGTTCTCCCACCTTTGGGCATCTTTAGTCGCATAAAACGTTAAGCATGGTTCGGGGTTTCCGGGCCATGCTATTTCCGTCAGAATGCGGCAGACCACCCCGATTATTGCCCATCCGTTATACTTCACATTTCCAGATATCCCTGGCCTGATACGAGAGTTTTATGATGCAACAAGAACATGTGGTGCTGCTCAATGCACGAGGCAAACCAGAAGGAATCCTGGAGAAGTACGCCGCGCATCATGAGAACACTCCGCTTCACCTGGCTTTTTCTTGCTGGGTATTTAATGCACAGGGGCAATATTTACTGACCCGCAGGGCATTAACCAAGAAGGCCTGGCCTGGCGTGTGGACTAATTCTGTTTGCGGTCACCCTCAATGGGAAGAAACACAGGAAGAGGCGATTCACCGCCGTTGCCAGTACGAAACAGGGGTGAATGTTGAAAACATAACCCCCGTCAGCCCACACTTTCGTTATTGCGAAACCGATGCCAACGGGATTATGGAAAACGAGATTTGCCCGGTATACGCGGCACTGGCCGTTAATGAAGTACAACCTCACCCTGAAGAAGTAATGGATTACCACTGGGTTCAGTTGAATGATGTCATCGCATCCGTGCGCCATACACCATGGGTATTTTCCCCCTGGATGGTACAACTTGTTTCCGATTCCAGTGCCATCAGTGCCCTGAACACTTTCGTGCAAAATATTACCAGATCTCAACGGTAAAAATGCCGGGCAAACCACCCGGCTGTGCAATAACAGGTAGTAACACAGGCGGGTTTGGCCTGTTGTTAATCCGCAATACCACGTATTACTTCTCCTGATGCGGCTGGAAAAAACCACCCCCCCGCCAGTCAGTGTAGAATGGCAGAACCTGGCGTTTAACCGGCTTATAGCTGCTCCCATTGGTACGTTCACCCTGCCCGCTGTATACCGCCATTAACGGAAACGGGTACACAGGGCGTGATGCTGCACCTGCCGGAATGGATTGCAGGCGAAAACGCGTTTTTCCATCCTGAACTGGTGGCATCATTGCTGCAGGTTTCGTTTTCCCTGCCCCGGCACCTTGCGGCTGGCCAAAGCTGTTCTCTGCTTTTGCCGGTGCCTGCCATGCCATTACAGCCTCTGGAGCCACACCATGTTCAACCCAGTTCATCATCGGTGTTAAGAAATCCACCAGTGATGGGCCTTCACCACCAGAACAGTGATACACGCCAGGAAGTAAATACAAACGCTCGAATGCATCACGCTGTGTCACTCCCATTGCCCGACCAACCGCCTGGTGAAAGGCAATAGAATTGATGGGCGAAATATGAGGGTCAGCCAACCCATGCCAAATAATCAGTTTGCCACCAGCCTGTTTAAACGCGGCAAGGTTCGGGTTTGTCGCATCGTATAAGCTGTGTAACGCGCGCAGCTTATCAAACATGTTTGCATCAAACGTCATATCTTTAAGCGTGAAACTGGCTCCGGGATTTTTCACAAAATTCATATAACGCAGTGAAGCCAGAGCAATACTACGACTCATTATCGGCCCATCTGCCGTCTGTGGCACAAAGACACCGGCCCATGCCAGCTCAGACCCAGGCAGAACACTGCCAACAACCAGTTTTTGCCCGGTTTTCGGGTCAACCGGGCCTGAATAGAATTGTTTAACAGCCTCAACTTCTTTGGATGACAGGCAGTTTGCCTGAGGAGTATCGCTGCCAGGCGGGCATTGCAATACTGCGGGATTGAAATGGCAGGTCATCGGGTCTGAGAGCAGCCCGTCTTTTTGGCCATCCAGCGCATCACAGGCATTCAGAACCGCATTATGAATCAAGGGCAATCTGTCTGCGGTAATAATCGCTTTACCTTCTTTATCCGTATTGGAAACTGCCATCCAGGAATGGTACAGGGCATTCTGCACCTGGAAGTTCATTGCAGCCGCCCCGGCAATGATGCCATTAAAATCTCGCGGGAACCGCTGCGCCTCCATTAAGGCCTCACGCCCACCATCCGAACAGCCATTAAAGTAGGACCATTTTGCAGCTTGTGCATAATAATGCTGGATCAGGCTTTTAGATGTCACCGCAGCCAGATGCTGAGCGCGCCAGGCAAAATCCTCGCGTTTTTGCTGCGAGTTACCAAAATCCACTTCTTCCATTGAGTGGCCCATATCCGTTGCAGCGAGAGCGAACCCGCCTTGCGCTAATGGGGCACACCCTGCAGCAGCACCAACATCCATCATGATGTTGCCGCACAAACCACCACAGCCTAATTGCATGTAGCGCCCGTTCCAGGTGGTCACCGGCAGAAGTGTTTTGATGGTTATGGATGGCATCAATTTACTACTGACCACACAGTAATTAACGGCGTTAATCGTTTCTTCTTTTGCCGAGCTGACCACACTGCCTTTGCCACCAATACCGGTCAAATCAACCTGCATAAGTGCTTCACACGCCTGTGCGGAAGGTACTGTAGCGATACCTGAATGCACAGATACTGGTTGGGCAAATACAGGAGAGATGAACAATGCCATCATGCCTGCCCATGCCAGTGCTATTAACATCCTCATAGCGGTTAACCTTTTATGTGTTTTAAAGAGGTAATGAAATAAAACCTGGCAGGTTACGAGTGCACTGTCAGGGAATAAAGGACCAAAATTGAATAAATGCAACAATGGGTAATGCAGGCAAAATTACTGCGCACTTAACACGCGCAGTAATTTAATCAGTTATCAGCCAAGCATAATGCCGCCATCAACCGCCAGACGCTGGCCTGTCACAAAACCGTTTTCCATCAGGAAAATATAAGCGGCAGCCAGTTCATCCATTGTTGCCAGGCGTTTCAGTGGGATATTTTCTTCAAAATGAGCTTGTGTACGGGCCAAATCATCTGCAGGTACATCGCGCCAGAATGGCGTGAGTGTCCATGTCGGTGCAACGGCATTTACCCGAACAGCAGGAGCCAGCTCCGCGGCTAACCCTTCAACTAAAGCGTTAATACCCAGGTTACCAACGTAACTGGCACAGGCATGTTGTGCTCGCCCTCCGGTGCCTGATGTAAATACCATACTGCCACCGGTATTGAGGTGTGGCGCTGCCAGTTTACCGATGAGCACATTCGTCATAAATTTAGAATGTATAACGTGTTCTATGGTTTCCATTTCAGCCTCCATAAAACCGCCGCCCATAACATCGCCCACCATAGACACCAGGTGGTCAAACTTGCCTTGTTGACTAAAAAACGCAGTCAAAGCCTGGTGGTCATGGGCATCAACCTGGTGTAATGAAACGTCTGAATGCAACAGAGAAAGCGTTTTTTTCGCATCGGCAAGGCGCCCAGGATTACGGCCAATTAGCATTAAATTAGCCCCTTTTTTGGCAGCCATTAACGCTACATGCAGGCCAATACCAGAAGCACCACCAATAATTGCGACTGTTTTTCCTTCAAGGCTCATTTTACCGCCTCCTCTACTGCCTGAGCCGCAGCATTGGCAACATAGCTGTCGTTTTCACCATGCGCACCACTGACCCCCACAGCACCAATCACAACGCCACCTACGATAACAGGAATACCACCTTCTAAAGGCGTAACACCCGGCGTACTCAAAAAACTGGGGTGCCCGTTATTAATGAAATCTTCAAATGCTTTAGAAGGCTCCCCTAATAGTGCTGCAGTTTTTGCTTTCTCACATGCCACTTGTATGGTGACACCACTGGCACCATCCTGCTTTTCAAAAGCCAGTAACTGGCCTGCAGGATCTACCACAGCAACGCTGATTTTCCAGCCATGCGTCCGGGCAGATTGCTGGGCTGCGACAATCGCCTTTCTGGCGCCAGCAAGCGTAAGTGAAGGAGTACGATGAAACAGAGCGGATTCAGTTGGTTCAGACATAAACGTTACCTGTGTTTTCACAAGCCTGATAGTGCTTGTTATTTATTAGATATATCTAAATTACAGGATAAAAATTCAAAAACATCATAATAATTAGTCATCACAGTATGATTTATTATAATAGATATATCTAAAAACCACCCTGTAAAAACCCAGCAATACCTTCCTCACCCAGCCAGCCCGCAAGGTGACTGACCTCCGGTGAATGTACAACACGCACAATCTCTTTTGCCCGCCCGGGCCCAATCCCGGCAAAGCGCTGCCAGTCGGCCTGAGTACGTTGTGTAACCTGTTCCCAGTGTGTATCCGCAAAAGCCCGGAAATGGCGTTCCGGGAGTGGAACACCCAACGCTTTGACCCAACGGGCAAAAGGCTGCTGGCGTGCCAGAGTGAATTGTTGCCACAAATAGCTGGCATGGGCCGCAGATATACCGGGGGTGCGAGCCAGGGCGCCTTCATCTAATTGCAGCCAGGAAAAAATATGCTCAAATTGGTGATGTTCAGTCAGCACCCGCCATCGCCCCGGCCCGATACCTTTCAGGCCCAGCGCCTGAGGTTGTGCTAACCCATTCAGCCGGGCAAGAAATTGTTCCTGGCAATGTTCAGCCAAAGGAGAAAAACAGCTCAACGCATGAAAGTGTGTTGAATCTGGTGGTTCAGGTTTAATACGTTCAGCCACACGCCACAGCACATCATCCAGCCGAGGGATCCCTTGCCCCGCCAGGCTGATTACAACCTGATCGCCTGGCGCGATATCCCATTCCAGCCAGCGCCGGACAGACCCAAGGCTAACTTTCTTCACCTGCTTATCATCTATTTGCACCGGGTGAAGGGTTGCCACAGCCGTCACTTTACCGGTACGCCCAACAGTAAAATCGATCCGTTTCACCTCAGCAATTTGTTGTTCAGGCGGGTATTTCCAGGCAACCAGCCAGCTATTCTCACCAGGCCGCCAGTGTTCTGCGGGCGCAGCATGCTCCGCCCGAATAATGATGCCATCAGTAGCAAAAGGTAAGGGTGAACGGAACCATGTGTCACGCCAGTGGGCGACATCGGTTACTGATGCCACAGGCTGTGACCAGCCTGACGTCAAAGTGAATCCGGCATCAGATAACACAGAAAACTGCCGGGATAACTCTTGCGGGCCATCCGGCCAGGCCCAGATAAAAAGGCCAATCCGGCTGAGGTGTAACCCAGGAACTTTACGCATCATAGCGCCCGCTACATAAGACCTGGCATTCAAACTGCCATCACGTTGTTGCACGTGCCCGGGCTCTCCAGCCTGCAAAAAGAGCTCCCCTTGCAGCACGGCATTAGCCAGCACCCCTTCCGTTCTTTGGGGCAAACCGGCGAGAAACGGGATCCGGTCGCTCCAGTCTTCTCCCTGCAGCCCATCACCACGGCTAAGCAAACGGGCTGGTTTCCCATCCTGATAAACCAGGGTAATGGCCACACCATCTACTTTAGGTTGTACCCACAACGCCGTTTTCCCTGACATCCAGCGAGCCACTGCAGCCATGTCGGATAACTTTTTCACCCCTGTATGAGCAACCGGATGCCAGTGTTTCCCAGGCCTGGCCTGAATGGCATCACTTCCTGCCGCCGAATACTGAAAACAACGTTGCCAAAATGCCAGGCGGCTACGGATTTGGTCATAAAGTTCATCGCCAATTTCACTCACACCGTTTTGCCAGTATGCGGTATCCCACGCGGATACCTGGGCAGACAACGCAGATATTTCATGGCCAGCGCGCAGGGGGGACCAGTTCGGGCACTGGGCCTGCACGAAAGAAATGCACAGCAACTGAATGAGTAATAAAACTATTTTCATACTCACCTCCTGAGTCCGTGCACTGTACGCGACAGGAAAGAGTGCGAATATGTTGAAAAGATGCGTTTGCGAAACATGCCGAAAACAAAAAGGCCTGTTGCAGGCTGCACAACAAAAATCAGGAATCCCGAACGAAAAATAAAGAAATTACAGCCTGAAACCAGACAAAGGCTACGTAATGGCAGGAGGTTGTGTATAATAAGCGCGTATTACTCACTTCTTTATTTCGAATCGAATACTCATGGCTCAAGGCACGCTTTATATTGTTTCCGCGCCAAGTGGTGCGGGGAAATCCAGTCTCATTCAGGCGTTACTGAAAACTCAGCCACTGTATGACACCCAGGTTTCCGTTTCTCATACCACCCGCTCCGCGCGCCCGGGCGAAATTCATGGTGAACACTACTATTTTGTTAACCATGATGAGTTTCGACAAATGATTGCTGAAGACGCCTTCCTGGAACATGCGGAAGTCTTTGGTAATTACTACGGCACGTCACGCCACACTATTGAACAAGTCTTGTCGACGGGTGTGGATGTTTTTCTGGATATCGACTGGCAGGGTGCCCAGCAGATCCGCAAAAAAATGCCGGAAGCACGCAGTATTTTTATTCTTCCACCTTCAAAAGTGGAACTGGACCGCCGCTTACGTGGCCGTGGTCAGGATAGTGAAGATGTCATTACCCGCCGAATGGCTCAGGCTGTTGCGGAAATGAGCCACTATGCCGAGTATGATTACCTTATTGTGAATGATGACTTTGATACCGCCCTGGGCGATTTAAAGACTATCATTCGGGCTGAACGCCTGCGTATGGGGCGACAAAAGCAACGTCATGATGCTTTAATCAGCAAACTATTGGCAGACTGAACCCGGATTCAGTATCATGCCCAGTCATTTCTTCACCTGTGGAGCACTTTAAATATGGCACGCGTAACTGTTCAGGACGCTGTAGAGAAAATTGGTAACCGTTTTGACCTGGTACTGGTCGCTGCGCGTCGCGCCCGCCAAATGCAGGCTGGTGGCAAAGATCCGCTGGTACCGGAAGAAAACGATAAACCCACCGTTATCGCATTGCGTGAAATCGAAGAAGGTTTGATTAACAACCAGATCCTCGATGTGCGTGAACGCCAGGAACAGCAAGAGCAGGAAGCCGCTGAATTGCAGGCTGTTACCGCGATTGCTGAAGGTCGTCGTTAATAACTCTGTAGGCACCCCTTGTACCTGTTTGAAAGCCTTAATCAACTGATTCAACATTACTTGCCTGAGGACCAAATTAAGCGCCTCAGGCAGGCATATCTTGTTGCGCGTGATGCTCACGAGGGGCAAACACGTTCAAGTGGTGAACCCTATATAACGCACCCTGTCGCTGTGGCTTGTATTCTGGCCGAAATGAAACTCGACCACGAAACACTCATGGCGGCACTGCTGCACGATGTTATCGAAGATACTCCGGCAACCTACCAGGATATGGAGCAGTTGTTTGGTAAAACTGTGGCCGAACTGGTCGAAGGGGTATCGAAACTCGATAAACTGAAGTTCCGCGATAAGAAAGAAGCGCAGGCTGAAAACTTTCGCAAAATGATCATGGCGATGGTGCAGGATATCCGCGTCATTCTGATCAAGCTCGCAGACCGTACCCATAATATGCGCACGCTGGGCTCTTTGCGCCCGGATAAACGCCGCCGTATTGCACGGGAAACGCTGGAAATATACAGCCCGCTGGCTCACCGCTTAGGTATTCATCACCTGAAAACTGAGCTGGAAGAGTTAGGTTTCGAGGCGCTCTACCCTAACCGTTATCGGGTCATCAAAGAAGTGGTAAAAGCCGCTCGCGGTAACCGCAAAGAGATGATCCAGAAAATCCTTTCTGAAATTGAAGGGCGGTTGCAAGAGGCAGGTATAGCCTGTCGCGTCAGTGGCAGGGAAAAACACCTTTATTCGATTTACTGCAAAATGGTGCTGAAAGAACAACGCTTTCATTCCATCATGGATATCTATGCTTTTCGCGTAATCGTTAAAGATGTGGACACCTGTTACCGTGTTTTGGGGCAGATGCACAGCCTGTATAAACCACGCCCAGGCCGGGTTAAAGACTACATTGCTATACCCAAAGCCAACGGATACCAGTCATTGCATACCTCAATGATTGGCCCCCATGGTGTACCCGTTGAAGTCCAGATTCGTACAGAAGATATGGACCAAATGGCCGAGATGGGGGTGGCTGCGCACTGGGCCTATAAAGGCCACGGTGAAAGCAGTACTACCGCGCAAATTCGGGCTCAGCGCTGGATGCAAAGCCTGCTCGAATTACAACAAAGTGCCGGTAACTCGTTTGAATTTATCGAAAGTGTAAAATCTGATCTGTTCCCGGATGAGATTTACGTTTTCACCCCGGAAGGGCGTATTGTTGAGCTCCCTGCCGGTGCCACACCCGTCGATTTTGCCTATGCGGTACACACAGATATTGGCCATGCCTGTGTCGGTGCCCGCGTAGACCGCCAGCCTTACCCGCTTTCCCAACCGCTTTCCAGTGGGCAAACCGTGGAAATCATCACCGCGCCAGGCGCTCGCCCTAATGCCGCATGGCTGAACTTTGTGGTCAGTTCGCGGGCGCGGGCTAAAATCCGCCAGGCGCTCAAGAACCTCAAGCGTGATGACTCAGTAAGCCTGGGCCGCCGCCTGTTAAGCCATGCATTAGGTGGCAGCCGTAAGCTTGCTGAGATCCCGGCAGAGAATCTGCAACGGGAACTGGAGCGCATGAAGCTTGGGTCTCTGGATGACCTGTTGGCAGAGATTGGCCTCGGTAATGCCATGAGTGTTGTGGTGGCAAAAAACCTGACTCATGGTGAAAACAGCGTACAGCAGCAAACAGCACCTGCGGAAAACCGTACTCACTTGCCAATAAAAGGCGCTGACGGTGTGATGGTGACGTTTGCAAAATGCTGCCGCCCAATTCCTGGCGACCCGATTCTTGCGCATGTCAGTCCTGGGAAAGGGCTGGTGATTCACCATGAATCCTGCCGTAACATCAAGGGCTACCAGAAAGAGCCAGAGAAATTCATGGCTGTTGAGTGGGATAAGGAAACCGAGCAAGAGTTTATCACCGAAATCAAGGTGGATATGTTCAACCACCAGGGTGCTCTGGCTAACCTGACTGCTGCGATTAATGCTTCTGGTTCTAACATTCAAAGCCTGAATACAGAAGAGAAAGATGGGCGGGTATACAGTGCATTTATTCGCCTGACAGCCCGGGACCGCGTACATCTGGCTAACATTATGCGCAAAATCCGCGTAATGCCGGATGTCATTAAAGTTAACCGCAACAGAAATTAAGCGTTTATGAATCCACAACGTTATGCGCGTATTTGCGAAATGCTCGCCCGCCGCCAGCCAGACCTGACAGTGTGCATGGAGCAGGTCCATAAACCGCATAATGTATCGGCTATTATTCGCACGGCAGATGCCGTGGGAGTACAGGAAGTGCACGCCGTATGGCCCGGGCACAAGTTACGTACCACGGTGTCTACAGCAGCCGGGAGTAATAGCTGGGTAGATGTCAAAACCCACCGCACTATCCAAAATGCTGTCACAACGCTAAAAGCGCGTGGCATGCAGGTCCTCGCCACTCATCTTTCAGATAGCGCCGTTGATTTTCGGGAAATCGACTACACTCGCCCAACCTGCATTCTTATGGGCCAGGAAAAAACAGGCATAACGCAGGAAGCCCTGGCACTGGCTGATCAGGACATTATCATTCCTATGACAGGCATGGTGCAGTCGTTAAATGTTTCTGTTGCTTCCGCACTTATCCTGTATGAAGCACAACGCCAGCGCCAAAACGCTGGTATGTATGCACGGGAAAACAGTATGTTGCCAGACAGCGTTCAGCAACGGCTGTTATTTGAAGGTGGTTACCCGGTGCTGGCTAAAGTCGCCAAACGTAAAGGCCTGCCCTACCCGCTGATTAACCATGCCGGGGAGATAGAGGCAGAGCCCAGTTGGTGGGCCAAAATGCAGTCGGCGGAATAATGCCATGAAAGGCCGCCTGCTGGATGCCATTCCCCTCAGTACACTGACCGGTGTAGGTGCCAGCCAGAGCAATAAACTGGCGAAAATCGGTTTGCACACCATCCAGGATCTCCTGCTACACCTCCCATTACGCTACGAAGACCGCACGCAACTCTATGCAATAGGGGATTTGCTGCCGGGGGTTTATGCCACGGTGGAAGGCGAGGTACTGAACTGCAGCGTGCAGTTTGGCCGCCGCCGCATGATGGTATGCCAAATAAGCGATGGCAGTGGCATTTTAACCATGCGGTTTTTCAATTTTAATGCGGCAATGAAAAACAGCCTGGCGACAGGGCGGCGAGTGCTGGCTTATGGGGAAGCGAAGCGCGGCAACCACGGGGCAGAAATGATTCACCCGGAATATCGTTTACAGGACGATACCAGTGCACCAGCATTACAGGAAACACTGACTCCGGTTTACCCCACAACAGAAGGTGTGCGCCAGGCAACGCTACGTAAACTCACCGACCAGGCGCTGGAGCTGCTGGGCAGTTGCGCAATCGCAGAGCTGTTACCACAAGAGCTGGCGCAAGGAATGATGAGCCTTCAGCAGGCATTGCACACGCTTCACCGGCCACCGCCTTCATTACAACTGGCTGACCTGGAAGCCGGGCAGCATCCGGCTCAACGCCGGCTGATTATGGAAGAGTTACTGGCGCATAACCTGAGTATGCTGGCATTAAGGGCCGGAGCCCGTCGTTATCACGCTCGTCCTTTGCCTGAAGATGATGCGCTCAAGCGTAGCTTTCTCACCCAGCTCCCCTTTTCCCCCACCGGTGCGCAGCAACGCGTTGTAGCGGAAATTGAGCAGGATATGGCGCAGGATACACCCATGATGCGCCTGGTCCAGGGCGATGTTGGTTCAGGGAAAACGCTGGTTTCCGCCCTTGCGGCGCTACGCGCTATTGCCGATGGGTGCCAGGTGGCATTAATGGCACCCACTGAATTACTGGCCGAACAACATGCTGCTAACTTTGCAGCCTGGTTTGAACCACTCGGAATTCAGGTGGGCTGGCTGGCTGGGAAACAGAAGGGTAAAGCACGCCAGGCTCAACAGGAAGCCATCGCCAGCGGCCAGGTGCAAATGATTGTCGGCACCCATGCTATTTTCCAGGAGCAGGTTGAGTTTCACAACCTGGCTCTGGTTATCATTGATGAGCAGCACCGTTTTGGGGTCCACCAGCGCCTGGCTTTGTGGGAAAAAGGGGAGAAACAAGGCTTCCACCCGCATCAGTTAATTATGACAGCAACCCCCATCCCCCGCACACTTGCGATGACAGCCTACGCAGACCTGGATACTTCGGTAATAGATGAATTACCGCCAGGCAGAACACCAGTGACAACTGTCGCCATTCCTGATACCCGCCGCCCGGATATTATTGAGCGCGTTCGCCATGCCTGTGCAGAAGAAGGGCGCCAGGCTTACTGGGTGTGTACGTTGATTGAGGAATCTGAGTTACTGGAAGCCCAGGCAGCAGAAGCTACGTGGGAAGAGTTAAAAGTCACGTTGCCGGGTTTATCTGTTGGTTTGGTCCATGGGCGCATGAAGCCACAGGAAAAACAGGCGGTCATGCAGGATTTTAAATCCGGGAAACTCCATCTGTTAGTCGCCACCACGGTAATTGAAGTGGGTGTTGATGTTCCCAATGCCAGCCTGATGATCATTGAAAACCCGGAACGCCTTGGGCTGGCCCAGTTACACCAGCTACGAGGGCGTGTTGGCCGTGGTGCGGTAGCCTCGCATTGTGTCCTGCTCTACAAATCACCGTTATCCAAAACGGCGCAAATGCGCCTGCAAGTGCTGCGCGACAGTAACGACGGGTTTGTGATTGCACAAAAAGACCTGGAAATTCGTGGGCCGGGTGAATTGCTTGGTACACGTCAGACGGGGAATGCGGAGTTTAAAGTCGCTGACCTGTTACGCGACCAGAGAATGATACCGGAAGTACAACGCCTGGCACGCCACATCCATGAAAAATACCCCCAACAAGCGCTTGCGCTCATTGAGCGCTGGATGCCAGAAACTGAGCGTTATTCTAATGCCTGATACCCCACGGCTGTAAAAACCGCGGGGTATTGTTTAGCACGTAATATGTCATGCACCAAAAATTGGCAACAACAAATAGAGCTTAATCACCAGAGCATTCACAATATCGATAAAGAATGCACCCACCATTGGAACCACCAGAAACGCCATATGCGATGGCCCGAAGCGGTCAGTAATTGCCTGCATATTTGCAATGGCTGTTGGTGTTGCCCCCAGACCGAAACCACAATGCCCGGCTGCCAGTACTGCCGCATCATAACCTTTGCCCATCAGTCGCCATGTCACGAAGATGGCATACAGCGCCATAGACAGTGCCTGCACCGCCAGAATTGCCAGCATCGGTAATGCCAGAGAAGCCAGTTCCCATAATTTCAGGCTCATCAGCGCCATGGCAAGAAACAAGGAAAGGCTGACGTTACCAAGCACAGAGACCGCCCGGTCAAATACCTGATAGAAACCAATAGCAGACAGAGTATTACTGAGGATAACGCCGACAAACAGCACGCAAACAAAAGTAGGCAGTTCAAGCACTGTCCCTTGCAACAGCTGAGCGACAATACGCCCCAGCGTTAAGCAAATGGCAATCATGGCAATGGTTTCCACCAGTACCAGTGACGTGATCATGCGGCCGATATCTGGCTTTTCGAATGCTGAAGGTACAGCGTTATCATCCGGAGTACCATCTGGAGTGGATGAGTGTTTGACCAAATAACGCGCGACCGGGCCACCAATCAGCCCACCCAGCACCAAACCAAATGTCGCACAGGCCATTGCCACTTCGGTGGCATTTTCAAACCCGTAACGCTCGGTAAAAAGTTTACTCCAGGCAGCACCAGTGCCATGGCCGCCAGACAGCGTAATCGACCCGGCTAACAGACCCATTAGTGGGTCAAGCCCGAGCACTTTTGCCATACCAATGCCGATGGCGTTCTGCATCAGTAACAGACCAACAACGACAATCAAAAATGTACCAAGGACTTTGCCGCCCGAGCGCAGGCTGGCGATATTGGCATTGAGCCCGATAGTGGCAAAAAAAGCCAACATTAGCGGGTCTTTTAGCGACATATCAAACTCAACTTCCCAGCTTGTCGTCAGTTTGAGCAACAGCAATGCCAGTGCGACCAGTAACCCACCAGCGACAGGTTCAGGAATAGTGTATTTTTTCAGGATTGGAACGGTTTGAACCAGTTTACGCCCCAGCAACAGTACCAGGGTCGCGGCGACCAGCGTAGATAAGGTATCGAGATGAAACATATTGAAATACTCCATGTGCGCATCAGTTGCTGCACGCTATCGTCCTGTAATAAGAAATATCACCAAAAAGCGGATAGACGCATTATTCTAACTAAAAAACAGCCAGAGCTTAGCATAAAAACCAGTTTTCCAGTTATTAACATCATTTTTACAAAAAGCAACCGTTTGCTTTTACCATTTAGTCCGATAAAATCACCGCTTTTCCACCACGAGATATCCCAATAATGTCCGCGAGCCATTCAGAAGCAGAAAATACGCAAACGGTTGCTCAGCCACCGCGTAATAGTGAACTCATTTATCATCTGGAAGACAGGCCGCCTTTGCCGCAAACCTTGTTTGCTGCCTGCCAGCATTTATTGGCTATGTTTGTCGCGGTGATCACTCCGGCACTATTAATCTGCCAGGCGCTGGGGTTACCAGCTGCGGATACCCAACACATCATCAGCATGTCGTTATTTGCATCCGGTGTGGCATCCATCATTCAAATTAAAGCCTGGGGCCCGGTAGGTTCCGGTTTATTGTCCATTCAGGGAACCAGCTTTAACTTTGTTTCTCCATTGATCATGGGGGGGCTGGCGCTGAAAAATGGTGGGGCAGATATTCCAACAATGATGGCGGCGCTGTTTGGCACATTGATGCTGGCAAGCTGTACCGAAATGGTACTGTCGCGCGTTCTGCACCTTGCCCGGCGCATTATCACACCACTGGTTTCGGGCGTAGTGGTCATGATTATCGGGTTATCTCTGATTCAGGTCGGCCTGACATCTATTGGTGGTGGTTACGCTGCCATGAACGACCACAGCTTTGGCTCCCCTAAAAACCTGTTACTGGCAGGGATAGTTCTGGCCGTCATTATTCTGCTTAACCGCCAGCGTAACCCTTATTTACGGGTTGCATCGCTAGTGATTGCCATGGCAATCGGCTACCTTGCTGCAGGGCTTATGGGCATGCTGCCCGAAAACACCACGGCCGCTAACCAGGCGCTGATTATGGTGCCCACACCGCTTTATTATGGCCTCGGCTTTGACTGGAATCTGTTGGTGCCACTAATGCTGGTATTTATGGTGACCTCGCTGGAAACGATTGGCGATATTACTGCCACGTCGGATGTTTCAGAACAACCGGTTTCCGGGCCGTTATACATGAAGCGCCTTAAAGGTGGTGTACTGGCAAATGGCCTGAACTCAATGGTTTCCGCTATTTTCAACACCTTCCCGAACTCCTGCTTTGGCCAAAACAACGGGGTTATCCAGTTAACGGGTGTGGCAAGCCGCTATGTCGGGTTTGTGGTTGCACTGATGCTCATCATTTTGGGCCTGTTCCCGGCTGTTAGCGGGTTTGTACAACATATTCCTGAACCTGTTCTGGGCGGTGCCACCATTGTGATGTTCGGCACCATCGCCGCATCAGGTGTCCGAATTGTGTCTCGTGAACCGTTAAACCGCCGCGCCATCCTGATAATCGCATTATCGCTGGCGGTAGGTTTGGGCGTATCTCAACAGCCATTGATTCTGCAGTTTGCTCCTGACTGGCTGAAAAACATGCTCTCTTCCGGGATTGCTGCAGGTGGGATCACTGCTATTCTGCTGAATCTGATTTTCCCGCAAGAAAAAGAAAAGCAATAACAGCTGTTATTCGGTATTGGCCCGGTTTGCACAACAGGGCCAGTACCGGCATATTTGCCCGATATTCTGCCTATTTTCTCACCTGTTCCTGTTTTCGGATGCAACTCCTCACATATCCACCCTTGAGGTCTGTATATTTTTAAGGCATAACACCCGAATGATATCTGCGCAGGATGGAAGACTATGAAATTCGCAGGAAAGTTTATTTTCGCACTGCTGCTCGTCGTCTTTGCGGTGCTGGTTGCAGGGTATTTTGTGGTGCAGACCCCGTGGGGAACCGGGAAAATTGTCCGCTGGGTTAACAACAACACGGGTTATGATTTAAAAATTCAGTCTGTTTCGCACTCCTGGCGCGCGCCAGACCATGTCATGCTGTCTGGTGTTACATTTGGCAGGAAAGGCCATTCAGCCACTCTGGTGGCAAAGCAGGTGGATATAGGCCTGAGCGCACGGCAGTTTTCAGAACCTCTGCATGTGGATACCATCCTGTTAGACGGTGGTACCCTGAATTTATTACCTTCTGCCGCACCACTACCTTTTCAGGCTGAGCGGTTACAACTCACCAATATGGCTATTAACAGCCCGGAGACTGGTTGGAATCTTACCGCTCAACGGGTAAGTGGTGGGCTGGTGCCCTGGAAACCTGAACCTGGCAGTATTCTGGGGCGAAACACCCAAATACAGCTCAGTGCCGGGTCGCTGTCACTAAATGGTATCCCGGCCACAAATGTACTGATACAGGGCAAAATTGCGCAGCAGGAAGTTATTCTGCAAACTGTGGGCGCTGATATTGCGCGCGGAGCATTAACAGCCAGTGCCCGGCGCAATTCCGACGGTAGTTGGGAAATTGAGATGCTACGGCTTAACGATATTCGCCTGCAAACTGCTAAATCACTGGCAGATTTTCTGGCCCCGTTAGCCACCGCGCCCTCATTAATGATTGACCGCCTGGAAGTGACCGGCGCACGCATGGAAGGGCCACAATGGGCAATTACCGATTTGAACTTCGGCCTGCGCAACCTGGCTCTGGCAAAAGGCGAGTGGAGCAGCAGTGACGGGCAAATATCCCTGAATGCCAGCGATATTATTTATGGGCCGTTTCAGTTCACAGACCCAATTTTTAATGCAGATTTGTCTGCAGATGGCATCAAAATTCGCCAGTTTTCGTCACGCTGGGAACGCGGGATGATTCGTGCTGACGGGCAATGGTTGCGGCAATCTCACACTCTGGCACTGAATGAAGTTGCCGTTGCCGGGCTGGAATACACACTACCCGCGCAATGGAAAACCTGGTGGCAAACCGCTTTGCCAGACTGGCTCCAGACAGTAACTATTGGGCGCTTTTCTGCCAGCCGTAATTTACTGATTGATATTAATCCTGATTTCCCATTCCAGTTTACTGCGCTTGATGGCGACGGTTCGGGTCTGACTTTGGTGAAAAATAACCAGTGGGGAATTTGGCAGGGTACGCTGAACTTCGCCGCCGCAGGAGCAACGTTCAATAAAGTGGATGTCCGGCGGCCATCAATCAATTTGACCGCCACACCCGATAATATTGCAGTAACCGAACTCAGTGCTTTTACCGAAAAAGGCCTGTTGGATGCTAAAGCACAGGTAAGCCAGGCAGCAGAACGGGGGCTCTCGTTACAACTTTCAGGGAAAGGTGTTCCCCTGGATATTCTGCATAACTGGGGTTGGCCAGGCGTTCCGCTTTCGGGCAATGGTAACCTGCAATTGTTACTACATGGCCGTTTGCAGGCCGGGTTGCCCCTTGCCCCCGGCATGAACGGCACACTGCACCTGACAGACAGCAAAGGCGACCAGGTTGTGCAAACTATGAATCAGGGAAGCGTGGCAGGGAATTAACCCTACTCCTCTTCATTTCCCCCCGCTTCCAGCGCGCCGAACGGTTGCGCCGGAAGCACCATATACACCCCTTCGAATACCGCGCCCAGGTGTTCATCGCCAAATAATTTAACCTGCAACTGCACGCGTGATTTTCGCCCGCGGGCCAGGCGATCAAGATCGCCACTGAGTGTTTCCAGGCTGGCCTCTGCCCCTGGCTTACCGGCAATCGGCTTGCTATAGCGAATGTGCGCATCAGCCAAAATAATGGTTCCACCCAAATGGCGCTCACGCAGCATCAGCCAGATAAGCCCCCAACCGGTCAGGGTTGCCAAAGAGAATAAACTCCCGGCAAATAAGGTATGGTGCGGGTTTTGGTTACCCGTTTCCGGCATGGTGGTAATAAATTTCTGCCCGGTATACTGCAAAATGCGCACACCCATTTTCTCACTCAATGGAATATGCTGATACCAGGCTTGCTGAAGCTGCCCGCACCAGTCAGCACGGTGCAAAATATCATCCAGCGTCTGGATAGGTTTTATCATCAAAAAATGGCGTACTGGTGTAGTTTGAGGCGTGGTTATTTCCCCCTGGTTCACGAAGCCCAGCTTGGCAAAGAACTCAACGGCATCTTCACGGGCACTACAGACCACGCGCTTCACACCTTCCTGCCGGGCAACCGATTCCAGCGTCATCGCCACCAGTGTCCCCAGGCCTTTATCCTGCACGGAGGGGTCAACAGCCATAAAGCGAATCGCCGCTTCGTTGTCGGCATTTACATACAGGCGTCCAACTGCGACAGGGTTGCCCTCCTCGTCCACAACCATTTGATGGTGCGCCATTGCATCCCAGGCATCACGTTCAGAGCCTTTTGGCTGGTGCAAAGGTTTGCGCAGCATCTCCCAACGAAATTGGTAATAGCGTTCAAGTTCTTCTTCTGTTTGTGGTACGCGCAGGTGATACATATGCGTATTCTCTCTTGTCGCCCGGGTGCGTTGCTGGGCCAGATGGTTCATGTTTGCAACCAGAACGTTACCGGGCCGTCATTCACCAAAGACACCTTCATGTCTGCAGCAAAACGCCCGGTTTCCGTTGCGACTCCCTGCATACGGCAACGCTCAACAAAATATTCGTAAAATTCATTCGCCATGTCTGGTGGTGCACCGCGAGAAAACCCCGGACGCATGCCACGGCTGGTATCTGCCGGCAATGTAAACTGAGAAACCACCAGAACACTGCCGCCAGCCTGTTGAACATTCAGGTTCATTTTGTCATTTTCGTCCTGAAAAATGCGGTAACCAAGCACGCGTTCACACAAACGATCTGCCTTCTGGTGGGTGTCTTCTTTTTCGACACCTAATAACACTAAAAGTCCTGATCCAATCTGACCAGTAATCATGCCATCCACCTTTACGCAGGCTTCAGACACACGTTGTATTAAAGCAATCATGATGAATTCTTATTGGATGAATGGAGACAATCAAGTCAGGTCGCCTGGTTGTGTTCAGCAAACCAGGCAGGAATACGTTTACGGTCATCGACCAACACACTGGTTATACCCAGTTGCTGAGCCGCATTAATATTCTCATGGTTGTCATCAAAAAATACGGCATCACTGGCTGCCACACCTTCCTGGCTCAGAACATATTGGTAAATCTCAGGTTCAGGTTTGCGCATCCCGATTTCATGAGAAAGGTAGACATGTGAAGCGGCATCATCCACCTCGGGCCAGCGCTCACGCCAGAACAACGTATGCAACAGGTTGGTATTAGACAACACCACCACGCGTTGTTGCTGTGCGCGCAATGAACGCATGATATCGATAACCTCAGGGCGCAAACCCACAAAAACCGCCTGCCAGCCTTCAGTAAATTGCGCCGGGCTCAGGGGCAAACACAGTTCATGAGACATATTCTGAATAAATACATCATCGCTGATTTCCCCGCGTTCATGGCGCTGAAAACTCTCCCCCATATGAAAACGCTCCTGCACTCTGGCCAGCGGTACATGGGTATAGTGACTCCAGGTGCCAAGCACACGGTTAAAATCGATATCGATAATGACATTCCCAAGGTCAAAGATATAAAGCATTGCATCTTCTCCAGTGAGGCCATGGAGAATTAACTGTAGCGGTAATCGCTTGATTTGACTATCCGGCAGGTAACAAGAAGGCATAAAAAAACCCCGCCAAAAAGACGGGGTTCTGTATCAGCGAAAGAAAAAACTTAATTATTCTTTCGGACCGCGGGTGGCGCGACGGCGATCGTTTTCTGTCAGATGACGTTTACGCAGACGTACAGAAGTCGGCGTTACTTCTACCAGTTCGTCATCATCGATAAACTCCAGAGCCTGTTCCAGGGTCATTTTAACCGGCGGAGACAGGGTGGTCGCTTCGTCAGTACCAGATGCACGCATGTTGGTCAGTTTTTTACCAGTCAGGCAGTTCACAGTCAGGTCGTTAGAACGGCTGTGAATACCGATGATCTGGCCTTCATACACTTCAGCACCATGGCCGAGGAACAACTTACCGCGATCCTGCAGGCTGTACAGTGCATAAGCAACGGCTTTACCCTGACCATTGGAAATCAGTACGCCATTCTGGCGCTGACCGATTTCACCCGGACGCAGGTCGTCGTAGTGGCTGAATGACGCATAAAGCAGACCAGTACCAGAAGTCATGGTCATGAATTCAGTACGGAAGCCAATCAGACCACGGCTTGGAATGATGTAGTCAAGACGAACGCGGCCTTTGCCATCTGGCATCATGTCACGCATGTCACCTTTACGCAGACCCAGAGCTTCCATTACAGAACCCTGGTGCTGCTCTTCGATATCCAGCGTTACCTGCTCAAACGGTTCCTGAGTACGGCCATCGATTTCACGGAAGATAACTTTAGGACGAGATACCGCCAGTTCGAAACCTTCACGACGCATGTTTTCAATCAGAACAGACAAGTGCAGTTCACCACGACCAGAAACACGGAAAGCATCCGGATCTGGGGTTTCTTCAACACGCAGAGCTACGTTGTGCACCAGTTCTTTTTTCAGGCGATCAAGAATCTGACGAGAAGTAACGAACTTACCTTCTTTACCACAGAACGGAGAGGTGTTTACGCAGAAGAACATGGTTACGGTCGGTTCATCGACAGTCAACGCAGGCAGAGCTTCTACATTGTTCGGATCACAGATGGTGTCGGAAATATTCAGATCACCCAGGCCAGTGATTGCAATGATATCGCCAGCTTCAGCAGAAGCAGACTCAATACGTTGCAGACCCATGTGGCCCAGAACCTGGCCAACTTTGCCATTACGACGTTTACCTTCGCTGTCGATAATGGTGACTTGCTGGTTCGGTTTAACCACGCCGCGTTTGATACGCCCAATGCCGATAACACCAACATAGTTGTTGTAATCCAGCTGGGAGATTTGCATCTGGAACGGGCCATTCAGGTCAACACTTGGCGGTGCCACATGTTTCACAATGGCTTCGAACAGCGGAGTCATGTCTTCAGCCATGTCTTCGTGATCCAGACCAGCGATACCGTTTAACGCAGAAGCGTAAACAATCGGGAAGTCCAGTTGTTCGTCAGTTGCACCCAGGTTAACGAACAGGTCGAACACCTGATCTACAACCCAGTCAGGGCGTGCGCCAGGACGGTCAACTTTGTTGATAACCACAATTGGTTTCAGACCGTAGGCAAACGCTTTTTGCGTTACGAAACGAGTCTGCGGCATCGGGCCATCCATTGCGTCTACCAGCAGCAGAACTGAGTCAACCATGGACATAACGCGTTCTACTTCACCACCAAAGTCGGCGTGCCCTGGGGTGTCCACGATATTGATGCGGTAGTCGCGCCAGTTAATGGCGGTATTTTTCGCGAGGATGGTAATCCCACGCTCTTTCTCCAGGTCGTTGGAGTCCATGACGCGCTCGGTCAGCTCATTACGCTCACCAAACGTGCCAGATTGTTGCAGCAGCTTGTCGACCAGGGTGGTTTTACCATGGTCAACGTGCGCAATAATGGCGATGTTACGCAGATTTTCGATCACAACTTTGCCTCAGGCATTAGGAATAGCGCGCTATTGTACACGTATTAATCGAAGGACTGAACAGGATCACAAACATCTATTGCTAACAAGCTTACATTTCAGGGTTTGTGATCATTTTCACGAAGCACAGATTTGCACCAGTGCGCATTTATGCACCACAAAAGCGCATCACATTAGCACGCATGCACTATAATAGTGCATACTTTCCATTGTGGTGCAGTGCGTTTTCACGGTGGTGCGCATCATAACGCCTTTTGCGCTATTTTTGAAAGTTGGCACAGTTTTCGCTTAATCAAAATTACGGCAAACGCATTTTTTTTGAAGTGTTTGAAGTATTCGTTACCACGACGACAATGACAATTCCAGGAGATTTAGTATGTCCGCAGAACACGTTTTGACGATGCTGAATGAACATGATGTGAAGTTCGTTGATTTGCGCTTCACCGATACTAAAGGCAAAGAACAGCACGTCACTATCCCAGCCCACCAGGTTAACGCTGACTTCTTCGAAGAAGGCAAAATGTTCGATGGTTCTTCCATCGGTGGCTGGAAAGGTATCAACGAATCAGACATGGTACTGATGCCAGACGCCTCTACCGCCGTTCTGGATCCTTTCTATGAAGAGCCGACTCTGATCATCCGTTGCGACATTCTGGAACCTGCTACCATGCAGGGCTATGACCGCGACCCGCGCTCTATCGCAAAACGTGCTGAAGAATACCTGCGTTCTACCGGTATTGCTGATACCGTTCTGTTTGGGCCTGAGCCTGAATTCTTCCTGTTCGATGATGTTCGCTTCAAAAGCGACATCTCTGGTTGCCACGTTGCTATCGATGATATCGAAGCTGCCTGGAACTCCGATACCAAATACGAAGGCGGTAACAAAGGTCACCGTCCTGCAGTGAAAGGTGGTTACTTCCCGGTTCCGCCGGTAGATTCATCACAAGACATCCGTTCTCAAATGTGTCTGACCATGGAACAGATGGGCCTGGTTGTTGAAGCTCACCACCACGAAGTTGCGACCGCTGGCCAGAACGAAGTGGCTACCCGCTTCAATACCCTGACCAAAAAAGCTGACGAAATCCAGATCTACAAATATGTGGTGCACAACGTTGCTCACGCATTTGGTAAAACTGCAACCTTTATGCCGAAACCAATGTTTGGCGATAACGGTTCTGGTATGCACTGCCACATGTCTCTGTCCAAAAACGGTGTAAACCTGTTCTCTGGCGACAAATATGCTGGCCTGTCAGAAGAAGCGCTGTTCTACATTGGCGGTGTTATCAAACACGCTAAAGCAATCAACGCCCTGGCTAACCCATCTACCAACTCTTACAAACGTCTGGTTCCGGGTTATGAAGCACCGGTTATGCTGGCTTATTCTGCCCGTAACCGTTCTGCCTCTATCCGTATTCCGGTGGTTGCCTCTCCGAAAGCTCGCCGTATCGAAGTTCGCTTCCCGGACCCGGCTGCTAACCCGTACCTGTGCTTTGCTGCACTGATGATGGCTGGCCTTGACGGCATCAAAAACAAAATCCATCCTGGCGAAGCAATGGACAAAAACCTGTATGACCTGCCTGCAGAAGAAGCAGCAGAAATCCCACAGGTTGCAGGCTCTCTGGAAGAAGCACTGAATGCACTTGATGCAGACCGTGAGTTCCTGACTGCTGGTGGTGTATTCACTGATGACACCATCGACGCTTACCTGGAACTGCGTCGCGCAGAAAACGATCGCGTGCGTATGACTCCGCACCCGGTTGAGTTCGAACTGTACTACAGCGTCTAATTTATTAAAGAGTCGTTTTTTGTTGCCGTGGAAACTTTCAGCCCATCTTCGGATGGGCTTTTTTCTCCGACAATAAAGTTTGTTTGCCTCTTTTTTGTACCAATATCTACAAAGCACCAAAACAGTGCACAACATTCGGAGACTGCTGAATGGCAAGCGGCGCACTGCCCGATGCTGGGCAGATCCTTAATTCTCTCATCAACAGCATTCTGTTGGTTGATGACAACCTGGCGGTTCACTATGCGAACCCGGCAGCGCAGCAACTTCTGGCGCAAAGTTCCCGCAAACTTTATGGAACGCCATTACCGGAATTGCTGAGCTACTTTTCGCTCAATGTTGGGCTGATGCAAGAAAGCCTGAATGCCGGCCAGGGATTTACTGATAACGAAGTGACGTTAGTCATTGATGGGCGTTCACATATTTTGTCGCTCACAGCTCAACGGTTGCCAGAAGGCTATATTCTGCTGGAAATGGCTCCGATGGATAACCAGCGTCGCCTGAGCCAGGAACAGTTGCAACAAGCGCAACAGGTCGCAGCCCGCGATTTAGTCAGAGGGCTGGCTCATGAGATTAAAAACCCGTTAGGTGGGTTGCGCGGTGCAGCACAGTTACTCAATAAAGCACTGCCCGACCCGTCACTGACGGAATACACCAAGGTAATTATTGAGCAGGCTGACCGCCTGCGTAACCTGGTGGACAGACTGCTTGGCCCACAACAACCAGGCATGCATGTAACAGAAAGCATTCATAAAGTTGCAGAGCGGGTAGTTAAATTAGTGTCAATGGAGCTGCCCGATAACGTTACCCTGGTCAGGGATTATGACCCGAGTCTTCCAGAATTAGCGCATGACCCGGATCAAATCGAGCAGGTGTTACTCAACATCGTTCGTAATGCCCTCCAGGCTCTGGGGGAAGAAGGTGGTGAGATTACGCTGCGTACTCGTACCGCATTCCAGTTGACGCTGCATGGTGTTCGTTACCGCCTTGCGGCCCGCATTGACATAGAAGATAACGGGCCCGGTATACCAGCGCATTTACAGGATACGTTGTTCTACCCCATGGTCAGTGGCCGTGAAGGTGGCACTGGTTTAGGGTTATCCATTGCGCGCAATTTAATTGATCAGCATTCGGGAAAAATCGAATTTAACAGTTGGCCAGGCCATACCGAATTCTCGGTATACCTGCCTATTCGCCAGTGAGGTCTTTATGCAACGAGGGATAGTCTGGATCGTTGATGACGATAGCTCCATCCGTTGGGTGCTTGAACGCGCGCTCACTGGAGCCGGGTTGAGTTGTACCACCTTTGAAAATGGTAATGAAGTGCTGGATGCACTCGCGACAAAAACCCCGGATGTATTGTTGTCCGATATCCGGATGCCTGGCATGGATGGCCTGGCATTATTAAAACAAATCAAGCAGCGCCACCCAATGTTACCGGTCATCATTATGACGGCACATTCCGATCTGGACGCTGCGGTAAGCGCCTATCAACAAGGTGCTTTTGATTACCTGCCCAAACCTTTTGATATTGATGAAGCCGTTGCTCTGGTTGAACGTGCAATCAGCCACTATCAGGAGCAGCAGCAACCGCGTAACGCGCCTGTAAATGGCCCGACAACCGATATCATTGGTGAAGCGCCGGCAATGCAGGATGTGTTTCGCATTATTGGCCGGTTATCCCGCTCTTCAATTAGTGTATTGATTAACGGTGAGTCCGGTACCGGTAAAGAGCTGGTCGCCCATGCACTTCACCGCCACAGCCCGCGAGTAAAAGCGCCATTTATTGCACTGAATATGGCCGCCATCCCCAAAGACTTAATTGAATCAGAGCTGTTTGGGCATGAGAAAGGGGCATTTACCGGGGCCAACCAAATTCGCCAGGGGCGCTTTGAACAGGCAGATGGCGGCACACTGTTTCTTGATGAAATTGGTGATATGCCTCTGGATGTTCAAACGCGCCTGCTGCGTGTACTGGCCGACGGGCAATTTTACCGGGTGGGTGGCTATGCACCGGTAAAAGTTGATGTACGTATTATTGCCGCAACGCACCAAAACCTGGAGCAACGTGTTCTGGAAGGGAAATTTCGTGAAGACCTTTTCCACCGGCTTAACGTTATCCGTGTTCATCTTCCGCCGTTACGTGAACGCCGCGAAGATATTCCTCGCCTGGCTCGCCATTTCCTGCAAATTGCGGCCCGGGAATTAGGTGTGGAAACCAAACAACTGCACCCAGAAACAGAAGCAGCATTAACCAGGCTGGCCTGGCCCGGAAACGTGCGTCAGTTAGAAAACACCTGCCGCTGGCTGACCGTTATGGCCGCAGGCCAGGAAGTGTTGATTCAGGATTTGCCCACAGAGCTGTTTGAAAGTGTCGTGCCGGACAGCCCGACACAGGCACTACCAGACAGTTGGGCCACATTGCTGGCACAGTGGGCAGACAGGGCATTGCGTTCCGGTCATCAAAATTTATTGTCCGAAGCACAACCAGAAATGGAACGGACATTATTGACGACAGCACTGCGCCACACCCAGGGCCATAAGCAGGAAGCAGCACGCTTATTAGGCTGGGGAAGAAACACGCTGACCAGGAAGTTGAAAGAATTAGGGATGGAGTGATGGCATGAATTGTAAAGATGCAAAGCCACCAGCAAATTGCTGCTATTTTGTACTTTACTGTCTCGCCAGGTTCAGTATGATCTACCGCGTTCACGCTGGAGAAACATCATGCTGGAATCCTTAATTCAGGTTGTGTCGCAAGGCGCAGACGCAGGCCTTGCTGCAAGCCATACCCCACAAACTGCGATGGCAGCACTATTATGTGCAGCACTGATAAACTTCTTTAATTGAAGTCTGTTGGTGTTGTACAAATAAAAAAGCGGGATATTTACATTCCCGCTTTTTTATTCCGTTAAATCACCCGCGAAAATTGCTGCTGGCGTGCCTTTTGCCGTAAATACGTGTCAAAGCACATACATATATTGCGAATCAGCAACCGCCCTTTTGCCGTTACCTGAATACAACTGTTATCTGTCGCCACCAGGCCGTCTTTCTCCAGGGGAGCAAGCAATGCCAGGTCTTCAGCAAAATAATAATCAAACTGAAGTTGCCACTGCTGCGCAATATCTGTTTTGCTAAGCCGGAAATTACATATCAGGTTTTTAATCACATCACGGCGAATACAGTCATCGTGAGTTAACGCAATACCTCGCCAAAGCGCGTTTCCCCGTTCTTCAACCTGCTGGTAATAGCTTTTTAGTTCTTTTTGGTTCTGGCTATAACTATCCCCGATCATGCTAATCGCTGACACACCCATACCCAATAAATCGGTATCTCCCTGGGTGGTGTACCCCTGGAAATTGCGGTGCAGAATACCCGCACGTTGGGCAACAGAAAGTTCATCATCGGGGCGGGCAAAGTGATCCATGCCAATAAACTGGTAGCCGGATTCAGTAAGAAAGTGAATAGTTTGCTGGAGAATATCCAGTTTCTGGCTGGCTGATGGTAAATCGCCATCTTTGATTTTGCGCTGTGCCGCGAATAATGACGGCAGGTGTGCATAGTTAAACACACTCAGGCGGTCCGGGTTTAATTCCGCCACACGCTGTAAAGTAAAAGCAAAACTTTCAGGTGTCTGCTTAGGTAGCCCATAGATCAAGTCGATATTGGTTGATGAAAACCCAAGGGATTTCGCCCGCTTCACCAGAGCGAAAATAAAGTCTTCATCCTGCTCACGGTTAACCAGCCGCTGAACTTCTTTATTGAAATCCTGGACTCCCATGCTTAGCCGGTTAAACCCTTCAGCCCGCAAATGATCGAGAATATCCAGTTCTATTTCCCGGGGGTCAACTTCAATAGAAATTTCAGCCTGTGGCGCAAAATGAAAATTCTCACGCAACAACGACATCAGGCGAGTTATCTGGTCTTTAAGCAAAAAGGTCGGTGTGCCGCCACCCCAGTGTAATTGGGTTACAGTGCGGGAGGTAAAAAGTGGTGACTGGTGCCGGATTTCTTTTTCAAGGAAATCGAGATACTGATCTGCTTTATGCTGTTGACGGGTTATCTGTTTATTACAGCCACAGAAGTAGCAGAGTTTATGGCAAAACGGGATATGGACATACAGCGATAAAGGCCGTTCAGAGTACCGGCTAACTGCCGCAGAAAAATCTGCCAGCGAATAGTCTGGTGAGAACTCAAGAGCAGTGGGGTAAGAAGTGTAGCGTGGCCCGGAATAGTTATATTTCTGGATAAGGGCCAGATCCCAGTCAACAACGTGCTCAGACATTCTCACTCCTTCCTGCGTAGCCGCCGGCCAGCAAGCAACGCTTGCCGGCCACCGCCTCGCGTAATTATTCTGCCGCGCAACCACTTTTTACGCTGTGATAAGCGCTGTAGTTTAGCGAATAACCACGCCAGATAACACATTACTGGCAGGACGACGAGTAAAACTAAAAACGCCGCAGGATTCAGTGATGGCCCCCTTTAAGCAGGCGCATCATATCTTCAGTCTGTTCTTCGTCTGATTCATCATCGTCATAAGAAAGGCCCAGTTGCTGCATCAGTGCATCAATGCGATCCAGTTTCTCATTAACCCAGGATTGCTCGTCATCACTTAATACCTGCCCTTGTTCGAGCCGTTCCAGCAGCGCATCCAGGCGCTCATCCGTTTCCAGCATTTCCAGTTCTGCCTCGGGTGTCAGCATAGGCTTCTCACTCTTAGGTTTATACTGCCGGTTGGTTACGTTCTGTTCTGAGGTTAACAGGACAGGCTTCTTACTGCCAATACGAGAATCTGCTTGCTGGCGGGAGCCTTTATGATTTTGCCGGCCCTGTTCGCTACCAGAGCGGCTGCCGGAAGGGTTCCCACGGTGTTTTTTCTGGCGCTTACGTTCGCGCCCTTCCTGGTTGAGTTCTTCACGCGATTTTTTATTGCGCGATTTCGACGGACTTTTGCCGCGAGGTGCAGTGGCGTGTTGCTTCATGACAGTTCTTCTCTGAGCCTTTTTATTCAGTATAGATTTGCGGCGAAATCTAGCAGAAACCAGGCAAATAAAAAAGGCGGCAGGTAAACCCGCCGCCATTTTCGTTTTGACACCCATCATGGGCTCAACATTCCTTGTTCGCCTGAGACAACCCCTGTCCTCCCTCGGCATGCAACATTCCTTGCTGCTCTCCTGATAGCTCTTTAACACTCTCCGTGATAATTAAAGATTGCCCGATCCTTATCTTCGCTTTCCTGGCGCTCCTGAAAAACTCTCCTTGAGTTTGCTCCCTGATGCATCCCTGTATTTTGTATATACTTTACGCTGTTCAATTAAACGTGCAATAAACAAGGTTTCAGATTATGGCTATTTCAGATATATCCATATCCACAACACACTGTTTTTAATAATTATTATTAAATAGTCGCAAGTAACAAAGTGCCAATCTCGTGCTGAAATGATGGCAAATGTCTTACATTTTCAATATGTAAAATTCGCTATAACGGGAAACATCACAGAAAATCCGCCTTTGGCACCGGTTCAGGTATAATCACGGCAAACTTATCCAGCGGAGAGAACCGTTTTGACTAACTGGAATTATCAATTAACGCACTTTGTCACCAGCGCACCGGATATCCGGCACCTGCCAGGTGATGCAGGTATTGAAGTCGCGTTTGCGGGGCGCTCCAATGCAGGAAAATCCAGCGCACTGAATACCCTGACCAATCAAAAGAGCCTTGCCCGTACCAGTAAAACGCCAGGCCGTACTCAGCTTATTAACCTGTTTGAAGTCGTTGAGGGCAAACGCCTGGTTGACTTACCGGGTTATGGTTATGCCGAAGTACCAGAAGAAATGAAGCGTAAGTGGCAGCGTGCATTGGGTGAATATTTACAAAAACGCCAGTGCTTACAGGGGCTGGTCGTTTTGATGGACATCCGCCACCCACTAAAAGACCTTGATCAGCAAATGATCCAGTGGGCGGTGGACAGTAGCATTCCGGTGCTGGTTCTGCTCACTAAGGCAGACAAACTGGCAAGTGGTGCCCGTAAGAGCCAGCTGAACATGGTGCGTGAAGCGGCACTTGCGTTTAATGGTGATGTGCAGGTGGAAGCATTCTCATCCCTGAAGAAACTGGGGGTGGATAAATTACGCCAGAAGCTGGACAGCTGGTTTAGTGAACTCGAACCGGTAGAAGAACAAGCAGAACCGTCTCCTGAAGACGGAGAGTAAGCTCAAACCGGTACAACAAGCTTGTATCGGTTTTTTCTTTTGCCCAATAAAAAACGCCCCAGTCACTAATGACTGGGGCGGCTAAAATATTCAGCCAAATCCGATTACGTGAAGTAAAAGGTCTGAAAGATAGAACATCTTACCTCTGTACCCTACATCTTTAACTCTACTCTTTTTCTGGCTGTTAAAAAAGCGTTTTTTGTAGTTTTTTTTCACCCTTTACATAGGGTTTTCTAATGATCATCACAAAACACTATGTTTTATGTTGTTTACTTACAAAAAATGGACATTTTATGAACGCTTAATGCGCTTTATCCCAGTTAGATCCGCTACCAACTTCCACCAGCAACGGCACATCAAGTTTCATACAGTTTTCCATCAACTCATGCACTTTCTTCGCAACCAGTTCAAGGCTGTCTTTGTGCACTTCAAACACCAGTTCATCGTGTACTTGCATGATCATTTTTACGGGCGGCTGTTCTGCCTGTAACCAGCCATCAACAGCAATCATCGCTTTCTTAATGATATCTGCAGCAGTACCTTGCATTGGCGCGTTGATAGCTGCACGCTCAGCTCCGGCACGACGGGCAGCATTACTGGATTTAATATCTGGCAGATAGAGGCGACGCCCATCCAGCGTTTCAACATACCCCTGCTCTTTCGCCTGCACTCTGGTGCGCTCCATGTAATTCAGTACCCCGGGGTAGCGCTCAAAATACAGGTCCATATAACGCTGTGCCTCTTTACGGGGGATATTCAATTGGCGTGACAAACCAAATGCACTCATCCCATAAATCAGGCCAAAGTTGATAGCCTTGGCACTCCGCCGTTGCTCAGTTGTCACATCATCCAAAGCAAGGCCGAACACTTCTGCGGCTGTTGCCCGGTGAATATCTTTCCCCTCAGCAAATGCCGCCAGCAACCCTGCGTCCTGAGAAAGGTGCGCCATAATACGCAACTCAATTTGTGAATAGTCTGCCGAAACAATTAAGTAATCATCCGGGGCAATAAATGCCTGGCGAATACGCCGGCCTTCATCGTTACGTACCGGGATATTTTGCAGGTTCGGATCCGTAGAAGATAAACGCCCTGTTGCTGTCACCGCCTGGTGGTATGAGGTATGCACTCGCCCGGTTTTAGGGTTAATCATCAACGGAAGTTTGTCGGTGTAGGTGGATTTCAGTTTTGCCAGACCACGGTATTCCAGAATTACTTTGGGTAAAGGGTAATCCAGCGCTAACTCCTCCAGCACTTCTTCTGAAGTTGAAGGGGCGCCACCCGGGGTTTTCTTTAGTGGCTTAATGCCCTGTTTTTCAAACAGGATAGTCTGCAACTGTTTAGGTGAAGAGAGATTGAAAGGTTCACCTGCCAGTTCATGCGCTTTTAGCTCAAGCTCTGCCAGCCGGGTGGTCAACTCACCAGAATGCTGGTGTAGCACCGCCGGGTCGATTTTAACGCCATTACGCTCAATCCGTGACAGCACTGGCATCAGTGGCATTTCTATCTCGCGGAATACATTCAATGGCCCCTCCAGCTGCTGAAGCTTCGGCCACATTTTCAAATGTAGTTGCAAAGTAACATCGGCATCTTCTGCGGCATACGGACCAGCGGTTTCAATATCAATCTGGTTGAATGTGAGCTGCTTCTTCCCCTTACCGGCAATTTCTTCAAAAGTAATTGTTTTATGGTTGAGCCAGCGAGCAGAGAGGCTGTCCATATCATGACGCCCGGCCACACTATCCAGAATATAAGACTCCAGCATGGTATCAAACTCAACACCCGCCAGTTCAATGCCGTAGTTTTGCAAAATGCCACGGTCAAACTTGAGATTCTGCCCCACTTTACGGACATCATCGCTTTCCAGAACCGGGCGCAGTAACTCCAGGGCTCGTTCCCGTGAAATCTGTTCAGGGGCATCCAGGTAATCATGCGCTACCGGAATATAAATGGCCTGTCCTGGCTCTGTCGCAAAGGATAGCCCCACCAAATTTGCCAGGATGTTATCCAGGCTATCCGTTTCGGTATCGAATGACACAAGCGGTGCCGCACGGATTTTATCTACCCATGTAAGTAAGTTTGCTTCATCCAGTACAGTGACGTAGTTGTCCCGCGACAAAACAGGAGCAGCCTCTTCTTCAACCGGTTCTTCCGGGGTATTACTTACCGCCTGAACGGGCTTAGCACCTTTTGCTTTAAGCCATTTGCCATTTTCAACATCACTGATCCAGCGCTTAAATTCGTACTGGCTGAACAGAGACAGTAGTGCTTCGTTTTCTGGAGGTTTTACATCCAGCTCGTTGTAAGCTAATTCCAGCTCAACATCCGTCTTAATGGTTGCCAGCTTGTACGAGAGCCAGGCCATTTCTTTGTTGTTTTCCAGTTTATCTGCCATGGTTTTCGCACCGCGAAACGACAGGCCGGCAATTTTTTCCGGGTTGGCGTATAGCGTAGTAAGACCTCCAAGCCCTTGTAAAAGCGCCTGTGCCGTTTTCTCGCCCACACCAGGGACACCAGGGATGTTATCTGAGGAGTCGCCCATCAATGCCAGGAAATCGATAATCAGCTCAGGTGGTACACCATATTTTTGTTGCACCTCTTCAGGGCCAAGAACCGTGTTGGTCATGGTATTAATCAGCGTTACACCTGGCGTTACCAACTGCGCCATATCTTTATCCCCGGTGCTAATCAGCACGGGTTGACCAGCATCATTAGCCTGCTTTGCCAGGGTACCGATAACATCATCGGCTTCAACCCCCGGAATAACCAACAGCGGTAAGCCCATCGCCCGGACCATTTCATGCAATGGCGCAATTTGCACCCGCAGATCATCCGGCATTGGCGGGCGGTGAGATTTATAATTTTCAAAAAGCTCATCGCGAAAGGTTTTGCCTTTGGCATCAAACACGACCGCGGCGTGAGAAGGATTAAACTGCAGCAGCAAGCTACGCAGCATATTGAGTACGCCATACATCGCACCAGTCGGCTCTCCAGCACTGTTAGTCAGAGGAGGGAACGCATGGTACGCACGATAAAGGTAAGAGGATCCATCGACGAGGATAAGCGGATTGTCAGCGATCTGAGCCATAGTCTTTTTGCCTGGTTGCAGTTTAAGGCTCAAGGATGCCATACACCGCAGTTAACATGAACTTTTCACCCTATTTTTATCACGAATTAACACAGATCATGCGGCAAGAGTCGCGGATCGACCTGTGGATAACTTTGTGTATGATTTTGCAAAAAACGGTATAGTCCATAGTGGGTAATAACAAAAAGATATTTAAAATCAACTCACTAACAACAACTCTCTGGTATATTTTTTACCCGATTCATATAGCTGTAATGTGGATATAAAAAGCATCACTCAAGATAATCTGCTAATAATTTTTCACGTAATCAATAACCGTTCCCCTCGTCATGGATAACGCCCCCCTGCTATTTCTGTTAAGATCACCGCCCTGTCGCACATGCCTCAGGCAATGCCCATTCATTAATTGAAAAAAAGAAATCATGTCGAGATTGTTCGCCACAATCATATTATTGCTAAGTATTTTGCTGACTGTTCTGGTTACAGTCTTTTTCTCTGTTCCTATTATCTGTGCCGGGCTGATAAAACTGTTACTGCCAGTTCCCAGTGTCTGGCGGGCAATATCTTTGTTTTGTGATGCATGTATGCAAGGTTGGTGCGCCAGTCTGGCGGTTTTACTACGGCTAAATCCTTTTCTGCAGTGGGAAACTGAAGGGCTGGAAGGGCTGAGTAAACAAAACTGGTATCTGCTAATTTGTAACCATCAAAGCTGGGCAGATATTGTTGTGTTGTGTGTGCTTTTTCGGCGCCATATTCCGGTGACAAAATATTTTCTTAAACAACAACTGGCCTGGGTGCCTTTTTTGGGGCTGGCTTGTTGGGCTCTGGATATGCCATTTATGCGCCGTTACTCACGCAGTTATTTACTACGCCACCCGGAGCAACGGGGTAAAGATGTTGAAACAACACGGCGTTCATGTGAGAAATTTCGCTCTCATCCCACAACAATTGTCAATTTTGTGGAAGGCTCACGCTTTACTGAAGAAAAGCGGCATGTATTACGTTCCCCTTATCAACACCTGTTACCACCAAAAGCAGCCGGCGTTGCTATGGCGTTAAATGTGCTGGGCGAACAGTTCGATAAATTACTTAATGTCACACTGTGCTACCCGGAAAACAGGGATAAACCTTTCCGGGATATGTTGAGTGGCAAGCTGACACGCATTGTAGTGCGTATAAATTTAGTGCCGGTGAATGAAGCAGAGTCACTACATGGTGATTATGTTAATGATAAAAGTTTTAAGCGTTATTTTCAGCGCTGGTTAAACGCTTTATGGCTTGAAAAAGACCAACAGCTCGACGCACTCTATCAGCCCAAAGGGTTCGGGCCGGAAAATCAGTACCCGGAAGATAGTTCTCCCAAGGTAAATATCAGTAACGAATCCTGAAAATGTAATAAAAAAACGCCGAACATAAGTCGGCGTTTTTTATACTCAATGACATACGTATGCGTATCAGGCTTACTTCTGTTTGAGCAGGTAGTTCACGGTATCAGCATACTGTTGAACAAAAGCATCCATATTACTGGTATCCATACCTTGTGGGTTCAGCATGTATTTGCCATTAACATACATTGCAGGTACACCCTGCAACTGCAAGTCAGCAGCTGCTTTTTCCTGTTGTGCAACCAGAGATTTCACCACAAAGCTATTCCATGCAGCATCGTACTCTTCAGGTTTCACCCCGGCGTCAATAAAGACCTGGCGAATATCAGCTACCGTTTGTACTGTCTGTGTTTTCTGTACAGCATCAAACATGCGGTCACTGACTTTATCTTCCACACCCAACGCCATTGCAACAGCCCATGCCTGAGTTAATTCCTTGCCCAATGGCCCAAGAAACTCAACGTGGTATTTGGTCATTTTAACGCCTTCTGGCAGTTTCTTTTTCACAGCATCAGAAACATGCAGCACATGCTCAAATTCATAGCAATGCGGGCAGTAAAATGAGAAAAACTCCAGTACCTGGGGTTCTCCCGGAACCGGTGTTTTAAGTGTAATGTACTGTTGGCCATCCGTATATTGCGCAGCAGATGCACTAAACGCCAGGATCATACCCGCCAGCGCCAGCCAAATCTTTTTCATACAAGTTCTCCCAAATAAAACTTAATCATCAATACATTGGCGTTAATTGTAAGGGTGGTTCCTGAAGAACCTTCTTCTGCTCGATAAACACAGCAGTTTGTCTCCGCCAGAAGTCTTCTTCCTGGAGCCAGGGAAAACTACGGGGAAATGCGGGATCGTCCCAGCGTTTAAGCTGCCAGGCCAGATAGTAAATCATGCGCATAGCACGCAAAGGTTCAATTAGTGCGAATTCACGTGTATCAAATGTGCAAAACGCTTCATATGCCTCAACAATCATTTCTAATTGCATACGCTGTTCAGGGCGCTCCCCGTTCAGCAACATCCAAATATCCTGGATTGCGGGGCCACTTCGGGCATCATCGAAATCAACAAAGACTGGCCCGTCACGCCATAATATATTCCCGGGGTGGCAATCACCATGTAAACGAATCACAGTGAAATCGGTGAACCAGTGTGCAGTAACCGCATCAGATAAGTCACGTGCAGCAGCCAGAAATGCATCTTTGAGTGATGCCGGGATTAATTTAGCCTGAAGATATTGTTCAAAAGGCTCAGCAAGCCAGGTATGCAAATCAAAGGATGGCCGATGAATAAAAGGAGCTTTGCGGCCAATCTGGTGAATGCGGCCTAAAGAGTACCCAACACTTTCCATTTGGTCTGGGTTATCATTTTCATACTGTCGCCCACCGGCACTGGGGAAAACAGCATAACGAAAACCTTCATGTAGCATGAGACTTTGCCCGGAAAAGAGCACAGGCGCAACAACAGGTATCCCTTCGCCTTGCAGGGACAGAGTAAACTGGTGTTCTTCTTCAATTTGCGCATCTGACCAGCGGTGAGGGCGATAGAACTTCACGACATACCGTTTACGGTCTTCATCCATAAACTGATATACACGGTTTTCGTAACTATTAAGTGCAGTTAACCCGGAATCAACCCGGATGCCACAATCAAACAAGGCATCCATGATGATATCCGGGTTTAATGTCTGAAAATTGAAAGCGTTGTCAGTCATTCTGGTCTGAGTTCAGGACATGAAGCCTACAGAATAACACTGAAAGAGCAGTACTAACGATGCGACTTACAACCTTTTACTCTTTAATGACCCCGCGAGCTTTCAACAGCGCGGTTTTAAAATCTTCTTCGTAGTCTTTCTGTAAACCAGGAATGGTGGCGTCTTTCGCGCTGTCGCGCATTTTTAGATGGTAGATAAGAATATCATCAGTAAGATCAACCAACGCCCCTTTAAAACCTGACTCGTCTGCCAGTTTTTGTAAAAATTGCAGTAAATTAAGATCAGGGTCTTTCTGCCAGGCTGGCTGAAGCAATTCGATCACTTCATTAAGGCGTTTACATTTCATGATTGTGCTCCTTTGTCTTCACCTGAATACGGTAGCAGGCTAAAACCCACATGAAAAGAGGCGATATTCAGTGAGCCATATTACCGGGATAACAGGCGCCGTGTTAGCAGCTGGCAAAGCAACACGTATGGGCGGAAAAGATAAAGGTTTATTACACCTAAAAGGGCGTGCACTCTGGCAGCATGTTGCCGGGAGACTACAGCCACAAGTAGACATTGTTGTAATCAATGCCAACCGTAATCTGGATGTTTACCAGGCAAGCCATCTGCCAGTGGTTCAGGATACGGTTGCAGGCTATCCGGGCCCGCTCGCCGGAATGCTGGCAGTCATGGAAACATGCGAGGCTGAGTGGTTTTTGTTTTGCCCTTGCGACACACCAAATATTCCCACAAATCTTGTAAGCCGGCTTCTGGATAAGCGCGGAAACGCCAGTGTTGTTTGGGTAAATGACGGGGAGCGGGATCATCCTGGCGTGGCACTGGTGCATCATTCTCTGGCCGGGAAGATGCGCCAGTATCTGTTACAAGGTGAGCGCCGCGTACTGGCCTTTTTCCGCCTGGTCGGTGGGCATTGCGTTGTTTTTGCCAACAGCCAGAACGCTTTTGCGAATGTGAATACTCCGGAAGATCTCGCTCGCTGGCAAACACCGCCTCTTCTGTGTTTTGCGGCTAAAAGTGGTACCGGGAAAACAACTCTACTAAAAAAAGTCATTCCGTTACTAAGAGATGCGAGCATCCGCCCCGGGTTAATTAAACACACTCACCATGACATGGATGTGGATACGCCAGGCAAAGACAGCTATGAACTAAGAAAAGCAGGCGCACTGCAAACGCTTGTCGCATCAGCGCAGCGTTGGGCGCTGATGACCGAAACGCCTGATTCCCCTGATGTCGACTTGTTCAGCCTGGCGAAAAGACTGGACCCGGCAATGGTCGACCTAATTTTGGCAGAAGGCTTCAAGCATGAGCCGGTACCTAAAATTCTTTTATACCGGGCAATAGCAGGACACAGACTGGAAATTGATGAATATGTGATTGCCATCGCCACTGATACTCCGCTGGAGGTTACAGTTCCTCAGTTAGATATCAATGATCCCGCGGCAATTGTGCAGTTTATTGTCAGGTGGATGCAGCAATAAGTTTCAGTAGTTCTGGCAAGGCAGCACAGGTTTACGGATGTGCCGTCTCTGCCAGCGCAGAGCCCGGTGGGGGATAAACCAAAAACCGGGCACGGTGGCCGGGATCACCTGACGGGAACTGTCCCCGGGTGTGAAACTGCAGGTAAGTGGCTGAACAGCTGAACGGCCTGAAGCACAAAAGCAAAAAACCCCCAGCTTTCGCTGAGGGTTCTTCTTAATTGAAGCCTGGCAGTTCCCTACTCTCGCATGGGGAGACCCCACACTACCATCGGCGCTACGGCGTTTCACTTCTGAGTTCGGCATGGGGTCAGGTGGGACCACCGCGCTCTTGCCGCCAGGCATATTCTGTTTTATTCACCGCCTCACGGCCATGAACATTATCCGTTAACAAGCTA
>NZ_JJMI01000051.1:0-83549 GCF_000705335.1 Mangrovibacter sp. MFB070 | reverse complement strand
CGCCAGCGTTCAATCTGAGCCATGATCAAACTCTTCAATTTAAAGTTTGATGCTCAAAGAATTAAACTGTTTATTCGTAATGAATTAACTGTTAGTCACTCTTTAAGACTTGATAATTTTTAGCGTCTTTCGACGTTAAGATATCAGTGCTTATGAGTGCCCACACAGATTGTCTGATAAATTGTTAAAGAGCGTTGCCACCGTATTTCCGGGTGGCGCGGGCTGCGTATATTACGCTTTCCCGCTGCAGAGTCAAGCATTTATTTTCACTTAACTTTGCCTGACAGGCCGGTTTGTTTGCCGTTGTGCCGTGTCAGTGGAGGCGCATTATAGGGCCTAATCTGAAGCTGGCAAGTGTTTAATACAAAAAAATTATCGTTCGCCTGCTTTTCGAACAAAGCGCACATTTTTACAACTTTTTGCTGGGTAAGCGAGCAACTTCACGGGTAAAAGCATCAACCTGTGCCCAGTCTGTGTAGACCACTTCTTTCCTGGTATCAGTCTCTCCCCCTGTCATTTTCATGATCAGTAAAATCATTAACCGGTCATACCAACGGTATTTGGGGTAACGCAGCGCTCCGGCAAAAACGGCACTGAGCGAAGGAGCCCATGGCGAATCCGACAAAAACTTGCGTGCGTAGCTGTTAGTCTGTGGCGTTCTTTTCTCTGGCTTTCTGGCAACCAGGTTCACCGCAAAGAAAGCACTGGGGAGTTGGTTTAGTACCGAAGCATGGCGTTTTACAAAATTACCGAGTGAAGAATGGAAGTGCCCATAACGAATAGATGCGCCAATGATGACCTTGTCAAAGAGCGCCCATTCGATATCAGGTGTGCGGTGCAGGTTCATTACTTCGCACTCTTCTCCTTCAGTGCGTAGTTGTGTTGCAACATAGTGTGCAATTTCCCGTGTATGCCCATCCCGGCTGGAAAATAAAATCAGCGTTCTCATGTTGTCCTTCTTATTCTTTCCAGAAAGTCGGGGTAAACAAAACCAGTAGTGTAAAGACTTCAAGCCGTCCGAATAGCATATCGGCAATCAGAATCCATTTAGCAACTGGATTCATACTGGCAAAGTTATCTGCCACAACCCCAAGCCCTGGCCCCAGGTTATTAAGTGTGGCGACGACTGATGCGAACGCGGAAAAATCATCAACACCTGTCGCGATAATCGCCAGCATACTGATAATGAATACCAGTGCATAAGCAGAGAAAAACCCCCATACAGCTTCCAGAATGCGTTCTGGCAATGCCCGGTTCCCTAACTTGATGCTGTAAACCGCATTAGGGTGTACCAGGCGTTTAAGCTCACGGTTACCTTGTTTAAATAGCAGCAGAATACGGATAACTTTCAGGCCACCACCGGTAGAACCAGCACAACCACCAATAAATGCCGAACATAATAGTAATACCGGCAGGAAAAGGGGCCAGCGGGCAATACTGTCTGTAGTAAACCCTGCCGTTGTTGCCATGGAGACTACCTGAAAAAAAGACTGGTTCAGGGTTTGCCAGAAAGAGCCGTAGGTACGATGCAGAATTAGCACCAGAGTACAAATCAGTACCAGCGTGAATTGCACCCCAATAAACATACGAAATTCAGGGTCACGCCAGTACACCTTCAAACTTCTCCCGCTTAGCAAAGAAAAATGCAGACTGTAGTTACACCCTGAAATCAATAAAAACAGTGCGATAATCGAGTTAATAGCCGGGCTGTCGAAGTAACCAATACTGGCATCATGGGTAGAGAAACCACCTATGGCGATAGTGGCAAAACTGTGGCTGATGGCATCAAACACTGGCATCCCGGCAAACCACAATGCTACAGCGCAGGCAATTGTCAGTAATACGTAGATAAGCCACAGTGTTTTGGCCGTTTCTGCAATACGCGGGCGCATTTTGTTATCTTTCAGTGGCCCCGGCATTTCCGCCCGATAGAGCTGCAACCCCCCAACACCCAAAATTGGCAGAATTGCCACCGCCAGCACAATGATTCCCATACCGCCAAACCACTGCAGCATTTGGCGGTAAAACAAAATTGCGTGGGGAAGTGTATCCAGGCCAACCAGTGTTGTTGCGCCTGTCGTTGTTAGGCCGGAAAAAGATTCAAAAAAAGCATCGGTAACCGTCAGATTGGGGCGCTCAGCAAAAATAAAGGGCAGTGCCCCTACGCTCCCAAGGACAGTCCAGAACAGCACGACTATCAGAAAACCTTCCCGGGGCTTTAACTCGCGCTTTTGGCGACGGTTAGGCCACCACAGCAGCGCGCCTATCGCCAGCGCGACGAAAAAGGTTTGTGTAAAGGCTCTCCCCGCACCATCGCGATATATCAGGGCCACCAGCCCGGGAATAAACATCGTTCCCGAAAATAAAATAACCAGTAAGCCAACAATTCTGACTATAGGGCGAAAATGCATCACGCGCGGATCCTTCGAAAATAATAGAGACTACACAACAGGAAATAATTGCATCGAACCCCGGCTCATATCTGCCAGGCGCGAACGAAACACATCAACATGGCTCGGCGGCAACGCGATAGTTAACTGCACCACATCCTGGTAGTCGCTGGAAACAATGAGCCCTTGCGTTTGAACGACTAGCCCCTCAACAGCAGCCAGCAACCCATATTCACAACGCAAAGTATAGGTCTTAAGCGCCATTTTCCGCTGAGTCGTTAACTGGGCTAACGCATCGCCGACACCGCCACCATAGGCTTTTACTAACCCACCAGTACCCAGTAATACACCACCATAATAACGCACCACTACAGCGGTAATTTCGCCCACGCCACTTCCCTGTAACTGCGCCAGAATCGGTTTACCTGCGGTTCCGGCAGGCTCGCCGTCATCGGAGAAACCGAGTTGCTGTGAGTCGTCAGGAGCACCGGCCACCCAGGCCCAGCAATGATGCCGGGCACTGGGGTGCATTGAACGTACCTGCTCAACAAATGCTTTCGCCGCCGCCACGCCATCTGTGTGCGCCAGGAAAGTAATAAACCGGCTTTTTTTTATCTCGGCGCTCACTTCAACTGGCGCAGTGGGTATGAGCCAGCTCTCCATTAGCTGAGTTTCAGGTCTCGGGTCATGTTCTCAACGCTTTTCTCATGAATTACCACGTTATCTTCGATACGAATACCGCCAAACGGTTTCAGTGCTTCAATTTTCTGCCAGTCAAAGTGCTTGCTATAAGGCCCTTCTCGCCAGGCTGAAAGCAAAGACTCAATAAAATAGATGCCTGGCTCGATAGTCAGCACCATACCGGGTTCAAGCACCCGGGTACAACGCAGATACGGGTACTTCTCTGGTGCCGGTAAGTTTGTGCCGGAGTCATCCTGCATGAATCCGGCTACATCATGCACCTGCAGCCCCAGAGGATGCCCAATGCCATGAGGCATGAAAGGCCCGGTAATATCCGCATCTACCATTGCCTCTTCACTGATGCCAGTAATTATCTGGTGTTTACGTAGTATCTGCGCAATACGCTGATGGAACTGTAAATGATATTCGGTATAACGTGTGCCAGCCTGCATGGTGGCAATCAGCGCCTGCTGGTGTTCATTCACGTCTTTAATCAGCGCGGCGAAGTCATTGTCATTTTGCGCCGACCATGTGCGCGTCAGGTCTGCGGCATAACCGTTGTATTCAGCCCCTGCGTCCAGCAAGAAACTGAGGTTTTTAGCCGGGACCTGGTGATCCAGTTTTGTGTAGTGCAATACTGCCGCATGCTCATTCAGCGCCACGATATTGCCGTAAGGAACGTCAGTGTCCCGGTGACCCGTCGCGGTTAAATAAGCCTGATTGATATCAAACTCACTCATCCCGGATAAAAAGGCATCATGAGCGGCATGGTGGCCAACTACGGCCATTTTTTGCGCCTCGCGCATGCAGGCCAGTTCATACTCAGTTTTATAGGCCCGGTAGAAGTGCAGGTAATCAATCACTCCCTGAGGGTTAATATTGCTGGCTTCAATGTTGAGTTGCAGAGCGCGTTCCGGAACCGGTCCAATATAAGCAATATTTTTGCGCTGCGCGGGCAGCATGCTGCCAATCTCTTTGGCATTAGCCAAAGCGCTCAGATCAATTTCATCTGTCCAGAAAGATTGTGGTAACGGTTCAACGTTATGCCAGTAATCAACAGGCAACCAGAACCACAATTTGGGTTTATTTACGCCATCTACCAACAGCCAACAATTAGGTACCTGTGTAACAGGTACCCAGGCTTTAAACTGCGGGTTAACTTTAAATGGATAAGGGTGATCATCGAGAAAAACATTAAATAATTCACCGGAATGAATCAGTAGTGCATCCAGATTGAAACGCGCCAGAACATTGCGAGTACGTTCCTGCAATGCCTCAATATGTTCTTTATACAGTGTAACTAACGAGTCCATAACTTACCCTTTGTACGTTAACCCTGAAGTGGGCATTTTAACACACCCGCTTATCCAGAGCGTGTTTTCGCGTATCCGTGATCTTTCCAGCAAAAAATTAAAGATTAATTTGCATTTTTTTAACATAAATTCCACACTCCGCTCATCTGGTACGACCAGATCCCTTTGCTGGATTCAGGAGACTGACATGCTCTACCAAGGTGAAACCCTTTATCTCGACTGGCTGGAAAATGGCATTGCCGAACTGGTTTTTAGCGCGCCCGGTTCAGTCAATAAGCTGGACACCGCAACGGTTGCCAGCCTCGGAAATGCATTGGATATACTTGAAAAACAGAAAGATCTAAAAGGTCTGTTACTGCGTTCGGATAAAAATGCCTTTATTGTCGGCGCAGATATCATGGAGTTTCTTTCTCTGTTTTTGGTTCCGGCCGAGCAGCTCAGCCAATGGTTGCACTTCGCCAATAGCGTATTTAACCGCCTTGAAGATCTGCCTGTACCAACCCTATCTGCTGTTAATGGTTATGCACTGGGTGGTGGTTGCGAATGTGTGCTGGCAACTGATTTCCGCCTTGCCACACCGGAAGCACGTATTGGTTTACCGGAAACAAAACTGGGGATTATGCCTGGGTTTGGCGGTTCTGTTCGCTTGCCTCGCTTGCTTGGCGCAGACAGCGCGCTGGAAATCATTGCTGCGGGCAAAGATGTGGATGCACAACAGGCACTGAAAATTGGCCTGGTTGATGGTGTGGTAAACCAGGATAACCTGAAAACTGCGGCAGTGCAGGTATTGCAACAGGCGATAGCCGGGAGCATGGACTGGCGCAGTAAACGAGCTGTAAAACTGGCGCCGCTGAAACTCAGTAAAATTGAAGCCGCCATGAGTTTTACAATTGCGAAAGGTATGGTCGCTCAAACAGCAGGGAAACATTACCCGGCACCAATTACAGCCGTGAAAACGATAGAAGCCGCCGCTTCAATGGGCAGGGATGACGCCCTGAAACTGGAAAATCAAAGTTTTGTCCCCCTGGCTCACTCCCCTCAGGCCCGTGCTCTGGTTGGCATTTTCCTTAATGATCAGCATGTAAAAAGCCTGGCGAAAAAATACAGCCGCGACGTTGCATTACCACAGCAGGCAGCTGTGTTGGGTGCGGGAATTATGGGTGGCGGTATCGCCTGGCAGTCGGCCTGGAAAGGCGTACCGGTACTTATGAAAGATATCAATGAAAAGGCGCTGGCACTGGGCATCAGTGAAGCCAGTAAGTTGCTGAACAAACAACTTGAGCGCGGAAAAATTGATGGTATCAGGCTCGCCAGTGTGATGGCGACTATTCAGCCGACACTGCACTATGCAGGTTTTGAGAAAGCCGATGTGGTGGTTGAAGCGGTTGTTGAGAACCCGAAAATTAAAAAAGCTGTGCTGGCCGAAACCGAAAGTCACATTCGCCAGGACTGCGTACTGGCTTCTAATACATCGACAATTCCTATCAGCGAGCTGGCCGGTGCATTACAACGCCCGGAGAATTTCTGTGGCATGCACTTTTTTAACCCGGTGCACCGTATGCCGCTGGTCGAAGTGATTCGCGGTAAGCAAACCAGTGAAACCACACTTGCCAAAGTGGTTGCCTGGGCCAGCAAAATGGGGAAAACACCAATAGTGGTGAACGATTGCCCGGGGTTCTTCGTAAACCGGGTTCTGTTCCCGTACTTTGCCGGTTTCAGCCAACTACTCAAAGATGGTGCTGATTTCCGCCAGATTGACCGGGTGATGGAAAAACAGTTTGGCTGGCCGATGGGCCCGGCTTACCTGCTGGATGTGGTCGGAATCGATACCGCCCACCATGCCCAGGCCGTAATGGCAGCTGGCTACCCACAGCGCATGCAGAAAGACTACCGCGATGCCATTGATGTGCTGTTTGACGCCGGGCGTTATGGGCAAAAAAATGGCCAGGGCTTCTGGCGCTATGAAACCGACAGCAAGGGCAAACCGCGTAAAATCGCTGATGACAGTGTTACTGGCCTGCTCAGCGAGGTTTGCCAGCCCGCGGCTCAGTTCAGTGATGAAACGATTATTGCGCGCATGATGATCCCCATGGTTAACGAAGTTATTCGCTGCCTGGAAGAAAACATTATTGCTTCACCCGAAGAAGCAGACATTGCGCTGGTGTACGGCCTTGGCTTCCCTCCATTCCATGGTGGTGCACTGCGCTGGCTGGATACGCTGGGAAGTGCCAAATATCTCGATATGGCAGAACACTACCAGGAACTTGGGCCTCTGTATGCCGTCACCGATGGCTTACGCGAAAAAGCCCGCACCAACGCAAGCTATTATCCATCCGTGGAGCCTGCCCGCCCATCCAGTAACCTGAAATGCGCCTGAGGAGTGAGTTATGGAAAAAGTTGTCATCGTTGATGCCATCAGAACCCCAATGGGCCGTTCAAAAGGCGGAGCATTTCGCTTCACCCGTGCAGAAGATTTATCTGCTCACTTGATGCGCAGCCTGCTGGCACGCAACCCGGCGCTGGACGCAGCAGATATTGACGATATCTATTGGGGCTGTGTTCAACAAACTCTGGAGCAGGGTTTCAACGTTGCCCGCAATGCTGCCCTGCTTGCTGAGATCCCGCACAGTGTGCCAGCGGTGACCGTTAACCGACTGTGCGGCTCATCCATGCAGGCCCTCCACGACGCCGCTCGCATGATAATGACCGGAGATGCCCATGTTTGCCTGGTCGGCGGTGTGGAACATATGGGTCATGTTCCCATGAGCCACGGTGTGGATTTTCACCCGGGTTTGAGCCGCAATGTTGCCAAAGCGGCGGGGATGATGGGGCTTACAGCGGAAATGCTGGCCCGAATGCACGGTATTTCCCGTGAAATGCAGGATGCGTTTGCCGAACGGTCACACAAACGTGCTTTTGCCGCAACACAGTCTGGTGCGTTCAAAAGTGAAATTGTGCCAACCGGCGGTCATGATGCTCAAGGCGTTCCGGTCATGCTAAGCGCAGATGAAGTTATTCGCCCTGAGACCAGCCTGGAAAGTCTCGCGGCACTGAAACCGGCCTTTGATCCCGTCACCGGTACCGTTACCGCAGGCAGTTCATCCGCACTGTCCGATGGGGCCGCAGCTCTGCTGGTCATGAGTGAGAGCCGGGCGAAGTCCCTTGGGTTACCCATTCGGGCCCGAATTCGTTCTATGTCCGTAGTAGGTTGTGACCCTTCAATTATGGGCTATGGCCCGGTGCCCGCATCAAAACTGGCGCTCAAAAAAGCTGGCCTGACACCCGCAGACATCAATGTTTTTGAAATGAATGAAGCTTTCGCAGCTCAGGTACTGCCTTGTATTAAAGACCTGGGGCTTATGGATATGCTGGATGAGAAAATAAATCTTAACGGCGGAGCCATCGCGTTAGGTCACCCATTGGGGTGCTCCGGTGCGCGTATCAGCACAACCTTGTTGAATATTATGGCAAGGAAAGATGCGCAGTTTGGCCTGGCGACAATGTGTATTGGGCTGGGTCAGGGCATTGCGACCGTTTTTGAACGAACTGAATAACCGATTTAGTTGCCGTGTTCCCGCCTGTCAGGGGCGGGTTTTTTCATTCTTTTGGCGGAAAAACACCCTTTAGTTGCGTGGTGTTCTCCCGCTCTGTCGTTGCTGTCAGATGAATGAAAACGCGTCACCAAACATGCGGTCCTCACGCGCGCTACGCTCATTACAGAACAGCTCACGGGCAATTTTCGCCATTTCAAAACGGCCGGCAATGTAAATGTCATGCCCGGCAAGTGTACCGTAATCCTGCATTACTGCTGCCAGTACCGTCCCGGTGCGCCCCTGCCAACCTTCCTCAGGCTGTTCAACCACGGCCTCAACCCGCAAATTGGGGTGCTGAAGGGTGAGCGCTTCAAGTTCACTGAGGTCGTACAGGTGTTTTTCTTCACGCCCGCCCCAGTAAATTGCGATATCCCGCTGCGGGTTACGCTCCAGCGCAGTGAGCAGAATTGAACGGACATAAGAGAACCCCGTACCACCAGCAATCAGAACCAGCGGGCGGTCATCATCTTCGCGCAACCAGGCTTCACCATGGGGCAAATCGACAACAATCTCACGGTCTTTCAGGATCCTGTCCATTACTGCCATTGCGTACAGGTTCAGTTCAGACGCACCAATGTGCAGTTCAATATACCCTTGCTCAGACGGTGTGGAAGCCAGAGAAAACGGGCGTTTATCCCGCTCATCCATCACCACCATCAAATACTGCCCGGCACGAAAAGAAAAATCAGCTTCCGGTAGTAAACGTACGCGATACACCGTATCCGTAATGGCTTCTACCGAGGTCACTTTACAGCTTAAAATTGTCATGCGTTCCCTCTTCGGGTCATTAAAGCGATGTTGCAACGGCTGCGGCTCAGGCAGTTTTACCGTCATCCACTATACCAAGCTGCGACCAGATAGCATCAACACGAGCCACCACTTCAGGATCTTTGGTTATGGGATGCCCCCACTCACGCTGTGTCTCACCTGGCCATTTATTTGTGGCATCCAGCCCCATTTTCGAACCCAGCCCGGAAACAGGCGAGGCGAAATCCAGATAATCAATCGGTGTGTTTTCAATCATCACCGTATCCCGGGCGGGATCCATACGCGTGGTAATCGCCCAGATAACATCATTCCAGTCACGCGCATTGATATCGTCATCACATACAATAACAAACTTTGTATACATAAACTGACGCAGGAATGACCATACGCCCATCATTACGCGTTTGGCATGCCCCGGATACTGTTTTTTCATTGTGACTACTGCCATACGGTAAGAACACCCTTCTGGCGGCAAATAGAAATCGATAATTTCCGGGAATTGTTTTTGCAAAATAGGCACAAAAACTTCGTTCAGTGCCACACCCATCACCGCCGGTTCATCTGGCGGGCGGCCGGTATATGTGGAGTGGTAAATGGCATCTTCACGGCGGGTAATATGCGTGACAGTCATCACCGGGAAGCTATCTACTTCATTGTAGTACCCGGTATGGTCACCATAAGGCCCTTCGACTGCCATTTCGCCAGGTTCAATGTAACCTTCCAGTACAATCTCGGCACTGGCAGGCACTTCGAGGTCATTGGACAGGCATTTGACCACTTCCGTTTTGTTACCCCTCAGCAGCCCGGCGAACGCATACTCTGACAACGTATCTGGCACAGGGGTGACCGCGCCCAGTAACGTGGCCGGGTCTGCCCCCAGCGCAACCGCAACCGGGAAGCGCTCGCCTGGATTGGTTTGGCAAAACTCCTGAAAATCCAGCGCGCCACCACGGTGGGATAACCAACGCATAATGATTTTATTTTTACCCAACACCTGCTGGCGATAAATCCCCAGGTTTTGGCGCTCCTTATGCGGCCCCCGTGTAACCGTCAGCCCCCAGGTAATCAGTGGGGCGGCATCTTCGGGCCAGCAGTGCATCACCGGGATCTGCCCCAGGTCTACATCATCCCCTTGCTGAACAATCTCCTGGCAAGGCGCGGAACGTACCCGTTTTGCGGGCATATTCAGAACTTGTTTAAAGTGCGGAATTTTATCGAATAAATCACGAAAGCCCTTCGGAACCTCAGGTTCTTTAAGGAACGCCAGCAAAGTCCCCACTTCACGCAACGCTGATACATCGTCACGCCCCATACCCATGGCAACCCGTTTTGCCGTACCGAATAAATTACACAGTACGGGCATATTGTAACCTTTTGGATTTTCAAACAATAATGCGGGTCCGCCAGCACGCAGAGTGCGGTCAGCTATTTCTGTTATTTCCAGATGGGGATCAACAGGGAGTGTAATACGTTTTAGTTCACCCTGCGCTTCGAGCAGGGTAAGAAATTCGCGTAGGTCGTGATATTTCATGCTGTTCTTTTTCGCACCAAATTTAGCGCATCATTATACGGGCTTCAGCCCGCTGATGCTGTAACTTTGTTAAATTAGCGTGAATTTACCGCACAACCTGCACGCAGCTTTACAATTAAATCAGCAGTCGGCAGGAGAAAATATACTGGCAAATAGCCACGTTACGCGAGTGGCTATCCCTCTTAAGCACTATTTGCTATGCTTGCCAGTCGGGCGATAATATTAGAGACATTATGGAATCCTGGTATCTGCTTTATTGTAAACGTGGGCAAGTACAACGGGCGCAAGAGCATCTGGAGCGCCAGTCTGTCAATTGCGTCACGCCAATGATCACACTGGAAAAAATAGTGCGAGGCAAACGTACTGCCGTTCAGGAACCTTTATTTCCAAACTATTTATTTGTTGAATTCGACCCGGAAAGGATTCACACAACCACGGTCAATTCTACCCGGGGAGTCAGCCATTTTGTGCGTTTTGGCACGCAACCCGCCATTGTGCCCACCGATGTCATCAACCAATTATTGTGTTACCAGCCGGGCTCAGATATTACCGACCCGGAGACGCCATATCCTGGCGACCAGGTTGTAATTACGGATGGGACATTCGAAGGGCTGGATGCCATTTTCACCGAACCCGATGGCGAAACCCGCTCCATTCTTTTGCTTAACCTGCTGAACAAGCAAGTGTTGAGAAGCGTTAAAAATACCGAGTTTCGCAAAATCTGACACCTGGGTTCAGGGGCTATCAGAAACTAAGGTTAAAAACCCGGCGTACATTATTGTCTGTAGCGGCCTCAAGTTCATTTGGGTCTTCATTACGCCACCGGGCGACCTGTTGAAAAATATGCGGTAACAGGCAAGGCTCATTACGCCGGGAACGCGGTTTGGGCAACAGATCTCTGGGCAACAAATAAGGTGCGTCGGTTTCCAGAAATAGCTGGCTTGCCGGAATTACCGGTAATAATTCCCGTAGATCTAACCCCCTGCGCTCATCACACACCCACCCGGTCACCCCCAGATACATCCCATGCGCCAGGCACTCATCCGCCTCTTGCCGGGTTCCGGTGAAAGAATGTAATACGACCGCTGGCAGCTTACTCAGCCACGGTTTTAGCAACACCATAAAGCGGTCGTGCGCTTCACGGCAGTGAAGAAAAACGGGTAACTCACATTCAGCCGCGATAGCCAGTTGCGCAGAAAAAGCCCGCTCCTGATCAAGGGGGGAAGAAAAGTTACGGTTAAAGTCCAGCCCACATTCGCCAACTGCCACCACCTTATCTTGCCCGGCCAGGCGATAAATGCGCTCAGCCACCGTTTCACTCCAGGTGCTGGCATCATGGGGGTGTACACCGGCGGTTGCCCAACAATTCTTATACTCAGTAGCACACGCCAGTGCCTGTTCACTTTCCTGCACACTGGTTCCCGTCACTAACAAACCATGGACACCCGCGTTTTGCGCGCGAGAAACAACATCAGCACGGTCTTTATCAAACTGTGAGCTGGTTAAATTAACACCAATATCAAACATGGGAGTAACCTGAAAAAAACGCCCGGTAAGGGCGGTGAGTCTGATGACAAACCTAATGTACGCACAGGCGAGAGGATGTCACCCAACAAAAAAACAGGAAAATCAATTCATTGGTTTTCGGCTGCTAACTAAAAAGAAGGAAAAACCACGCTTTTTCCTTCTTTCTCATCAATCTGACCGCCCGGTAAGGGCGGCGGTTTAAATGAAATTAGCTGGCGCTGTCTGCGTTATCCGGATCTTCGTCATCGGACGTATCCCGTGGACGGCGTTTCCCTACATAAAACCGGGAACAGAAAACGCCTATCTCAAACAACAAATACATAGGCACAGCCAGCAATGTCTGTGAAAAGATATCGGGTGGTGTGAGCAGCATACCCACCACAAATGCCCCAACCAGTATATAAGGACGCTTTTTCTTCAGGTCCGCCGGGGTTGTCACACCCATCCAGCACAACAGGACAATCGCAACGGGGACTTCAAACGCCACACCAAACGCCATGAAGAGCGACATGACAAAATCGAGGTAATTAGTGATATCCGTCGATATCACAACCCCTGCGGGTGCGGTACGAGTAAGGAAGCCAAATGCGAGGGGAAAAACCACAAAATACGCAAAGGCCATGCCGATATAAAACAAAAACGTGCTGGAAACCAGCAATGGCACCACCAGGCGCCGCTCATGCCGGTAGAGCGCTGGGGCAATAAATGCCCACACCTGGTACAGGATAACGGGCGCCGACAAAATCACCGACACCATAATCGTCAGCTTGATGGGGGTGAAAAATGGCGATGCGACATCGGTTGCGATCATGCTCGCGCCATGGGGCATCTGTTTAATTAATGGCGCCGAAATCAGTTGATAGATGTCATTGGCAAAGTAGACCAGCGCAAGAAAGATGACCAGCACAGCAATCATACAATTCAGCAGGCGTTTGCGAAGCTCAATCAGATGACTAATCAGCGGTTGGGTATCATCGACTGCCATAGTTACCCTTTTTTAGTCGGTACGGAAGACACAGGAGTTTCATCGCTGGTTTCGCCTGCTATCGTTTCAGGCTCGTGTACATCAGACGAGTTGACGGGTGCTTCAGATGAGTGCGATGTTACCGTTTCTGAGGCTGTACCGGGTTCAGTTGACGAAGATACTATTTCATCCTGCTCTGCCTGTTGCTTCGCAGGGTTGCGAATAGTGTTTTCTTCATCGCTGAGTTTTTCTGGATCATGCTGGCTATAGGAGCGTTTCATTGACTCAGCAGCCTCACGCAGTTCATCCATAGAAGACTTCAGTTCAGGCGTCAGGTGGTCCATGCTCGCCTTTTCAACTTTTTTCAGGCTGTCCTGAAATTCCTGAAGCTTTAACTCCTGCGCCAACTCGTTTTGCACAGTTGAGGCGAGCGAACGCAACGCCCGAACCCAACCCGCCACTGTTTTCACAGCGACAGGCAGGCGTTCAGGCCCAAGCACAACCAGACCAATTATAAAAATCAGTAATAACTCGCCAAAACCAATATCGAACACTGTTTACACCTGCTCTTTATCGCTCTTTTTCTGTTCGTCTTTCGTGGTCTCGTCAGTTTTTTCTGACAAGTTCTTGGTGGTGAAATCGGCATCAGGTGCGGATTTCGTTTTGTCGCCTTTGTCGTCATCGTCATCATTCATTGCTTTTTTAAAGCCTTTGATGGATGCGCCAAGATCAGAACCCAGGGAACTGAGTTTCTTGGTGCCAAACAGCAACACAACAATGACAACGATTATCAATAATTGCCAGATACTAATACCACCCATAATGTTCCTCAGAGACGAAAAGTGAAGTCCGGCCTCGCGCATTGCGGGGCTTACGCTTTCATAATGAAAAAATCAGGTAGTACGCCACCAGCCCACAAGCCACGCAGCGATGCCACCTACCATTAGCCATGCGGGCATCATACCCCAGTCAGGCCGATTAATTAGCAACAGCGTACCACTGACAATCAGTGTTGCACCAATACCAAACAAATATCGCGACTGCCCCTGACGTACCCGATTATCGTGCAATTCACGGGAAATCTTATCCATGCTGTGCTGTAAATGCCGCCCCTGGCGCAAACTTTCATAAAAAAGCTCCGGGATTTCCGGCATTTTTTCTACCCAAAATGGCGCTTTCTCTTTGAATGCCCGAACCAGCGCGGGAATACCCACCTGGTCTTTTATCCAGGATTCAAGGAACGGTTTTGCCGTTTTCCATAAGTCGAGTTGTGGGTAAAGTTGCCGCCCGACACCTTCTACATATAACAGGGTTTTCTGTAACAGCACCAGTTGCGGTTGTACTTCCATATTGAACCGCCGGGCTGTATTAAACAGATTGAGTAATACATGGCCGAAGGAGATTTCCGCCAGCGGCTTTTCAAAAATCGGCTCACAAACGGTACGGATGGCAAACTCAAACTCTTCCACATTGGTATCTGGCGGAACCCATCCTGAATCCACATGCAGTTCAGCTACCTTGCGGTAATCACGGTTAAAAAATGCGATAAAGTTTTCAGCCAGATAGCGTTTGTCGTCTTTATTAAGCGACCCCACAATCCCACAATCGATACCGATGTACTGCGGGTTTTCCGGATGCTCGTAACTTACAAAAATATTGCCCGGATGCATATCAGCGTGAAAGAAACTGTCACGAAAAACCTGAGTAAAAAACACCTGAACCCCACGCTCAGCCAGGAGCTTCATGTTGGTGCCATTTTTTTCCAGGGCTGCAACATCTGAGACCGGTATCCCATAGATACGTTCCATGACCAGCATATTCTCGCTGCAGTAGTCAGAGTAAACTTCCGGGACGTACAGCATCGGGCTGTTTTCGAAATTGCGGCGCAACTGAATACCATTGGCGGCTTCCCGCAGTAAATTCAGTTCGTCCATTAAGGTTTTTTCGTATTCACGCACCACTTCCGTGGGGCGTAACCTGCGCCCATCCGGCATCAGGCGTGGCACCCAGCGCGCCAGGCGGTAAATAAGCCGAATATCGGCTTTAATAACAGGCTGGATATCCGGGCGGATAACCTTAATAACCACCTCTTTGCCGTTGTCTTTCAGACGTGCGGTATGTACCTGCGCAATAGATGCAGACGCAAGTGGTTCGACAGAAAAATCATCAAACCAGGTTTCCACAGGAATATCGCCCATCGCCTTTTCGATTTGTTGCTGTGCAAGGCGACCATCAAAGGGGGCAACACGGTCTTGTAACAAAGCCAGTTGATCCGCAATCGCCGGGGGAAACAGATCCCGGCGAGTGGATAACATCTGGCCAAACTTTATCCAGACCGGGCCCAGTTCCTGTAACGCCAACCGCAGACGCTCACCTAGCGGCAAATCTTTATGCCGGTTTGGCAACCAGAACAACAAACGCCGCCATAAACGCAGTGGCAGCGTAATGCGCATTTTGGGGATAAGTTCATCAAGGCCGTAAGTCAGAAAAGTACGAATGATGAAGTACAGGCGGCGAATCTCACCTGGCGTCATTTGGCCTCCAGTTTCTCAAGCCGCTGACTCAGGTTTTCAACAGCAGTATTTAGTGCTTGTGCTTCTTCAGTAAACCACGCAACTTCAAGCGAGCCAGGCGCCAGACGCCACTCCTCAGTTATTGCCTGAGATACATTCTGGCGCTGGCGTACCAGCCGTTGCTTCAAAAATTGGCCACCATTGCGCACAGCCCTGCTCAGGCCTTCTGCAACAACGTCTCCCGTCCAGGGAGCCAGCATTTCTGCCGGGTCAGTTTCAGCCAGGTCAAGTAGCGCCACCATGTTCTGTACAACCTGGATATCGCCCTGGACCTCAAGATCACCCTGACGAATCAGCTGAGTTAGCTGACTACGGTCTCGCAGAGAGGGCAAAACCGATAACCGTGTTACCACCGTGCAATCGACTTCACCATCCCACTGCGCCACGACATCCAGTTGTTGTTCACTGAAAACCATAACAAGAGGGGCATTCAGTTCCTGAAGGGTGATACGCAATACTTTCCCGTATAACCGCTGACGAGCTGCCCTGAGTGCTTTATCCTGCCAGAGCAGCTTATTCAGTGCGGTTTCAATCCCTGCTGTCATCAATGGCATAAATGGCATCCTGCGCCTCCTGTCAGGTCTTTCTTCAGAATTTATAGCCGCGATGCAGTGCGACAATTCCGCCAGTCAAATTGAAATAAGTGACGTTTTCAAACCCGGCGTTTTCCATCATACCCTTCAGTGTTTCCTGGTCAGGGTGCATGCGAATCGACTCAGCCAGGTAGCGGTAACTTTCCGAATCATGAGCAACCAATTCGCCAATCCGCGGCAGGACATGGAAAGAGTACGCGTCATAAGCCTTACTGAGCGGTTTCAGAATGGGTTTAGAAAACTCCAGCACCAGCAACCGACCACCGGGTTTCAGAACGCGAAACATTGAGCGCAACGCTTTGTCTTTATCTGTCACATTACGCAACCCAAAAGAGATGGTAATGCAGTCAAAGGTATTGTCCGGGAATGGCAGCGCTTCAGCGTTGGCCTGAACATACTCAACATTACCGACAATGCCGAGGTTACGCAGCTTCTCACGCCCCATTTTCAACATGGAGTCATTAATATCTGCCAGCACCACTTTGCCGCTTTCGCCCACCAGCCGCGAGAATTTGGCAGCCAGGTCGCCAGTACCACCCGCTAAATCGAGCACACACTGCCCACGCCGTACACCACTGCAGTCAATAGTGAAGCGCTTCCATATGCGATGAATACCAAAGGACATCAGATCGTTCATCAGGTCGTACTTTGACGCCACCGAATGAAAAACCTGCGCGACCATATCCGCCTTTTGTTCTGTCGCTACGGTGCGATAACCGAAATGCGTAGTATCTTTTGAATCAGATTCATCAGCCATCTTAGTGCCTGCCCATCCTAAAAAAGAGTGTGAAGTGTAACAGATTGCGCAATATTGCTCTAAGTCTCAAACCCGGTGGCAAAATACCACCGAACGATTGTTATTGCGCCTGTCAGGGCGGTAGTGGCGTATCCTGCCGTGATGCCACACTGGCATCAGTATCTTCCTGGCGTGCCTGTTCTGTTAGTTCAGGATTTATCTCACGCTTGATCTCTACCCCTAACTCACGGAATGAATCTGCCTGAACCAGCAAATTCCCGCGCCCATGAGCTAATTTTTTCATTGCCTGGTGATAATTGTCCTGGGCTTTGTTAAGGCTTTGCCCTATTGCCATCATATCATCAACAAAGAGGCGCATTTTGTCATACAACCGGCTTGCACGCTCAGCGATTTGTTGGGCATTACGGCTTTGATGCTCGTAGCGCCACAGGTTCGCTATCGTGCGCAGTGCCACCAACAGCGTTGTCGGGCTGACCAGCATAATATTATTGCGCAAAGCTTCGCTAATCAGCTCTGGCTGGCGGTCTATTGCCAATAAAAAAGCGGGCTCCACCGGAATAAACATCAGCACATAATCCAGCGAGCGTAAACCGGGAAGTTGTTGATAATCTTTACGGCCCAGCAGGCGAATATGGTTACGTATTGCCGCAATATGTTCACTAAGTGCCGCTTCACGGGTCACATCGTCATCGGCATTAAAATAGCGCTCATAGGCCACCAGCGTCATTTTGGCGTCTATTACCACATCTTTATTTTGTGGCAGGCGCACAATCACATCGGGCTGCATACGGCTGTGGTTATCTAATGTGACACTGACCTGGGTTTCATATTCGGCCCCTTCCCGCAAACCGGAAGCTTCCAGAACACGAGCCAGAACCACTTCTCCCCAGTTCCCCTGAGTTTTATTATCACCTTTCAGCGCACGGGTAAGGTTGACTGCCTCTTGCGTCATCTTCGCATTGAGCTGCTGTAGTTGCCGAATTTCGTGGGTCAGGGTATGCCGCTCACGTGCCTCTGTTCCAAAATTCTCCTGCACCTGGCGACGAAAGCCGTCCAGTTGTTCCCGCAAAGGTGCCAGCAGGCCCGACAAACTCTGGCGGTTCTGCTCATCCATACGTTGGTGGCTTTGAGAAAAAATGCGGTTAGCCAGGTTTTCAAACTGTTCACTCAGGCGTTGTTCACTGTTGATCATCTGCCGGTTTTTATCTTCCGTATGTAAACGGTTTTCTTCCAGCCGGGTGGCCATTTCCCGCAGGTCTGCTTCCTGAATACGGTTAATATCCAGTTGATTACGCAACTCCTGATTCAGTTGTTCGTATTCTTCTTGCCAGTGCTGGCTTTGCACCAGTTGCTGGCGGGTTGCCATAAGTTCACCATACACATCACGATGCGCGGCCTGTTCTTCTGCCATATGCCGTGCTGCGCGCAAACTGGCAAGCAACCAGCCCGTTAAGCCGCCTACGGCTAATCCGCCCGCAAGGAAAAACCAGGTAAATGCCACACTCCCTCCCACCTGAAAATCTGAGTCTGCTAAAATTTTGCTGTATAAATGTCCAGATTAAAAGGCTTTATGGTGCAGGATGGCTATCTTGAGGTAATTTGGCTGTTTTTTCGCCGTTCAGGAGGGAGGAACAAGAGAGCATGAGATAAACCAGCGGAGGGTCCCCCGCTGGGGTATTGGCAATAATCAGAGCAGGCGACGCGCAGCCTCTACCACGATTTTCACCGCATGGCTTTCCGTTTGTTTCATGGTTTCCGCGTTGGGGATTTCTTGCTGGGTGCGGTTAACAATGACACCAGCAACCATCCCGGCGCGTAAACCCTGGCTGGCACACATAGTCAGCAGCGTCGCAGATTCCATTTCGTAGTTCATGACACCCATTTGTTGCCACTCTTCCATAGAGCCTTTAAAGCGGCTGACAACGCGCCCGGAAAACGTGTCATAGCGTTCCTGGCCTGGGTAAAAAGTATCAGACGATGCAGTCACCCCAATATGAGTGGTAGCACCAACAGCTTTGGCTGCTTCTACTAATGCAGTAGTGCAGGCAAAATCCGCCACCGCCGGGTACTCCATCGGTGCAAAATGCAGGCTCGCGCCATCAAGGCGCACAGATGCCGTTGTGACCAGGACATCGCCAACATTGATATGCGGCTGAATGGCACCAGTGGTCCCTACACGCAGGAAGGTACGAATACCCAGTTGAGCTAACTCTTCAACAGCAATCGAGGTAGACGGGCCACCAATGCCGGTGGAGCAAACAATGACCGATTTCCCGGCTAACTCCGCTCTCCATGACGTAAATTCACGGTGTGCGGCCAGTTTTACCGGGTTATCCATTAATGCGGCTATTTTTTCCACCCGCTCAGGATCGCCCGGAACAATCGCCAGTGTTGCGCCCTGTAAATCCGCTTTGGTAAGCCCAAGATGAAACACATCAGACCTGGACATAAATCACTCCTCTTTGAGTCAATGTTCGGGTGAAGTAAAACTGTACTCTACTGAAGTATCTGGCTTTAAAAAGTGACAGTAATCACCTTAAAACTTCAAGATTACATTATGTTGCTTATAAATTGTGATATGAATCACAAATTGTAATCGGACCAGTTAAGAAATTTGTTTTAATTACACTTTTTGTACACTGCCAGCCCACCCTTGTGCAGCTATAGTTAAGTTTATGCGCTATTCACATGGAGATTGCTATGACAGAAAAAAAGACAACCACGCCTGCCAATAACCAATTCGCACCTGCGGTATCCCCGGTAACATCAACCGTCATTCATACCAGCGATGAGGGGTTACACACAGGCGAAACGACCATAGCAACCCAGGGTGAAAACATGCCAGCCTGGTATGCAAGGCCACAGGAAGTAGCCGCTCCTTTGCCCGTTGTCATTGTGGTGCAAGAGATCTTCGGCGTGCATGAACATATAAAAGATGTATGCAGGCGTCTGGCGCACCAGGGGTATCTGGCCGTAGCTCCGGAACTCTATTTCCGCCAGGGGTGCCCGAATGAATACGATGAGATCAGCGCATTACTCCGCGATCTGGTGAGCAAAGTACCCGATGCTCAGGTGCTGGCCGACCTTGATCATGTGGCTAGCTGGGCCGGTAAACACCATGGTGATCTGCACCGTTTGTTTGTTACTGGTTTTTGTTGGGGCGGTCGTATTAGCTGGCTGTATGCCGCACATAACCCCCAGCTTAAAGCTGCTGTGGCCTGGTATGGCCGCCTGGTTGGCGCACACACGCTGACATCACCTCAACACCCGGTTGATGTTACTGCAAACCTTAGCGCTCCTGTTTTGGGCTTGTATGGCGGCAAAGATGACGGCATCCCGCTCGACAGTGTAGAAACCATGCGCCAGGCATTGCGCGCGGCAAATGCGAAAGCAGAAATCGTGGTTTACCCGGAAGCGGGGCACGCATTTAACGCTGACTACCGTCCCAGCTACCACCAGGCGTCAGCGCAGGATGGCTGGGAAAGAATGCTCGCCTGGTTCACGGCATATGATAAAGGCGCAAAATAGGCAGCTAACGTTATAAAAAAACAAGGAAAGGCCAAAAGCCTTTCCTTTTTCATTGCTGGTTACTCATTACCGGCTACTCATTGCAGGCCACATTTAAACGGATTGATTAACAGGACTGGCGCAGGTTACGGGCAGCCTCAACCATATTTGCCAGTGCTGCGCGGGTTTCTTGCCAGCCCCGCGTTTTCAGCCCGCAATCCGGGTTTACCCACAACCGCTCAGCCGGAATATAACAGGCGGCTTTCTTCAGCAGGTTTTCTATCCAGGCAACATCAGGCACATTGGGTGAGTGAATGTCATAGACACCAGGCCCAATTTCGTTCGGGTATTCAAACTCTTCAAAGGATTCCAGCAGTTCCATATCAGAGCGTGATGTTTCGATAGTAATAACATCAGCATCCAGTGCCGCAATGGAATCCATGATGTCATTAAATTCGCAGTAACACATATGGGTATGAATCTGTGTTTCGTCTTTAGCAACCGCAGCATTCAGGCGGAATGCTTCCACGGCCCATGCCAAATAATCCTGCCAGTCACTCTGGCGTAGCGGTAGACCTTCACGCAACGCGGGCTCATCTATCTGGATAATGCCAATACCTGCTGCTTCCAGGTCTGCCACTTCATCGCGCAGTGCCAGGGCAATCTGTTTCGCAATGGTTTCGCGGCTGACATCTTCGCGAGGGAATGACCAACATAAAATCGTCACCGGGCCGGTCAACATGCCTTTCATCGGTTTATCTGTTAATGACTGGGCATATTTAGCCCACTCAACTGTAATGGGTGCCGGGCGGCTGACATCGCCAGTCACAACAGGCGGTTTCACACAGCGCGAACCATAACTTTGTACCCACCCGTTTTGGGTGAAAGCAAAACCATCAAGATGCTCACCAAAATACTCAACCATATCATTACGTTCTGCCTCACCGTGCACCAGCACGTCCAGCCCCAGGCGTTCCTGCTCCTGCACCGCCTGGCGGATATGCTCAGCGATACTGGTGCGGTAATTGCCCGCATCCAAACGCCCCTGTTTGAAATCCAGGCGCAGGCCGCGAATCTCTTTAGTCTGCGGGAATGAACCTATTGTGGTGGTCGGCCAGGCAGGCAAATTAAAGTGCGCACGCTGCAATTGAGCGCGTTTTGCGTACGCGCTTGCTCGCTGGCTGTCTCGTTCACCAATGGCTGCAAGCCGCTCAGCAACAGCCTGGTTATGCACACGGCGAGAATCAGACCGGGCCTGAATCGGGGCACTCCATTCAACCAGATTACGGGTATCAGCACTATTCAGCGCATGAGCAAGTAACGCCAGCTCTTCACATTTTTGTACTGCGAAGGCAAACCAACTTTTCACTTCGTCATCAAGGCGGGTTTCAACACGCAGGTCAATGGGGCTGTGCAGTAAAGAACAAGAAGAGGCAACCCATAGCGGGCGCTGGCCAGCAATACCTTTAAGTTGCTGGTATTTTTGTGTTAAGTCAGCACGCCAGACGTTACGCCCGTTGATAACACCGGCAGACAATAACCAGTCTGGTGGTAGTTTGCGGTGTAATTCAGTCACACCATCATGGCCGTGAACCAAATCGACATGCAACCCTTGTACAGGTAATGCAGTGATAGTCTCGAGGTTAGGGGTGATACCTTCAAAATAGGTAGTCAGCAGTAATTTGACCCGGCCATTCAGCGCCTCGTAAGCCGGTTTAAATACCTCCAGCCACGCCTTTGGCAATTGCAGGACCAGAGCGGGTTCGTCAATTTGTACCCATTCAATGCCACGCTTTGCCAGTTCATCCAGAACTTGTTGATAAACCGGTAGAATGTCCTTAAGCAAAGACAAGCGGTCAAAAGCCTCACCTTTAACTTTACCCAACCAAAGATAAGTGACTGGCCCCAGTAATACGGGCTTTACCTTGTGGTTGAGAGCCAGCGCTTCATCAACTTCATCCAACAGTTGTGTCCAGCCCAGGTGAAATGACTGCCCCAGGGTAAATTCCGGCACCATATAGTGATAGTTGGTATTAAACCACTTGGTCATTTCTGCGGCGGCAGCGGGTTCCCCAGTGGGTGCCCGGCCACGGCCGATACGAAATAATGTGTCGATATCAATACTGCCATCGGAATTTTGGTGGCGTGCAGGGACATTGCCCAACAACAGACTGGTGCCAAGAACATGGTCGTACCAGGCGAAGTCGCCAACAGGGAGTATGTTGATACCGGCATCACTTTGTTGTTGCCAGTGGCGTGCGCGTAATTCACGCCCGGTTTCGAACAACGCTTCACGGCTCAGAGTGCCAGCCCAATAACTTTCCTGAGCTTTTTTCAGTTCGCGTCGCAGGCCAATACGCGGAAAACCGAGGGTATGGTTGAGGACAGTCATTTTCTTTCTCCATTTAGCCATCCAGATGTTTACACATCTATATTCCGCAGGTACTGTATATTCCTCAAGCGCAAAATCCTCAAGGCGAAGTGAAGGACTTTCATGATCGAGATAAAACACCTGAGAACCCTGCAGGCACTCCGCAGTAGTGGGTCACTGGCCGCTGCCGCTGCCGTCCTGCACCAGACGCAATCCGCCCTTTCTCACCAGTTCAGCGATCTGGAGCAACGGCTCGGGTTCAGGCTGTTTATCCGTAAAAGCCAGCCTCTGCGTTTCACTCCCCAGGGTGAAATCCTGTTACAACTGGCCGCCCAGGTGTTGCCACAAATTCAGCAGGCGCTGCAGGATTGCAATGAGCCACAACAAAGCACTTTGCGCATTGCGATTGAATGCCATAGCTGCATCCAGTGGCTGACCCCCGCTCTGGAACATTTCCACAAGTTGTGGCCACAGGTAGAAATGGATTTTAAATCCGGCGTCACTTTCGACCCGCAACCCGCCTTACAACAAAGTGAGCTGGATATCGTACTGACATCCGATATTCTGCCGCGTAGCGGTCTGCATTATTCGCCGATGTTTGATTTCGAAGTACGTCTGGTTCTGGCTGCAGATCACCCACTGGCAGGAAAAGCCCGAATCAGCCCGGAAGACCTGGCACGTGAAACGCTGTTGATTTACCCGGTACAGCGCCAGCGCCTTGATGTCTGGCGTCATTTTCTGCAGCCCGCAGGTATCAGCCCATCGTTAAAAAGTGTTGATAATACTTTGCTGCTCATCCAAATGGTGGCAGCCCGCATGGGGATTGCAGCCTTGCCGCACTGGGTAGTGGAAAGTTTTGAACGACAGGGGCTGGTCGTGACCCGGACATTAGGTGAAGGTTTATGGAGCCGGTTGTACGCTGCCGTGCGGGACGGAGAGCAGCGCCAACCGGTTATTGACGCGTTTACTCGCTCGGCGCGCCAGCACGCCTGCGACCACCTGCCGTTTGTGAAGAATGCGGAACGACCCAGCGCCGATGCACCCACAGTGAAGCCAGAATCACTGCTGCGCCAATAAGAAAACTACTCCAGTGGGGTTGCTGCTGCCAGATAGCCAGGTTTACCAGCAGCCCGGCCGGGATATGGACGTTGTTCATAATGCCAAGCGTCCCGGCATCCACCTGTGTCGCGCCATAGTTCCACATAAAATACCCCAGCCCGGATGCAGCCACTCCCAGCCAGACCAGAATGCCCCACTGTAACGAGGTTTCTGGCAGTTTATTTGGGTTACCCAACGTAAACCAGGCAATAACCGCCACGACCAGTGCTCCCATATAAAACCAGGAAATCGCACTGTGCTGCGGCATTGGGTGCACTTCCATCAGGCGTTTGTAGCCCACCATGCCAATGGCAAAGCTGATATTGGCAAGTTGCACCAGTAACAAGCCGAGCCAGAAGTGATCACTCAGTTTGTCGTAACGAATAATCGCGGCACCGGTCACCGCCAGCAAAGCACTAAGCGCATAACCCCAGCGCAACCGGCGGCGGCTCAGCACATCGTATATCAGTGTGACATACAGTGGAGTGAAGATAGTAAATAGCAGAAATTCCGACACTGTCAGGTAGAGATAAGCCCGGAAGCTGAACAGATACATCACGCCCAGTTGCATGGCGCCAACCAGCATATAGGACAATAACGTGCGCCATTTTTGCCCGCAGGTTCGCAGGAAAGGCAAAAAGACCAGTGCGGCCAGGCCAATACGCATCAAAACAGAAAAGTAGCTGTCAACATGACCGGCGAGGTATTCGCCTATCAGGCTGAAGGAAAAAGCCCACAAGATAGTGGTGATTATCAGTAAGATCACGGCATATTGGCTCATAATGAAACGAACCAATATTTTAGCGAGACAGGCAGCTGCGCGCCCAACTATTTAGTTTACGAGTGGTTAAAATAAAACCACTCGTTAGTTAACTGCCGTTCTCAGGAGAGAAATAATTTCCGCAGATAATGCGGTACAGCATCAGTTACGTTGGTTCCAATCACTTCCAGTTCGGGCAACAAGTCTTTCAGGCGCTGATGAGCATTTCCCATGATGCAGCCTTTCCCGGCCATAGAGAGCATCTCTTTGTCATTCATGCCATCGCCAAACGCGATACAGTCTTTTAACTGGTAGCCCATCGCCTTCGCAACCGCTTCCAGCGCATGGCCTTTTGAGACACCACCTGCCATCACTTCAAGGCATGTTACTGTTGAGAAACTGACATTAACCCGGTCACCCCAGCGGGCATTAATGGCCTGCTCCAGTGGCAACAGCTTCTCGTGGGAGTCACAAGTAAAGAACACTTTGCTGACGCCATCGGTTTCCAGCATACCTGGCTGGAACACCTGGTAGTTAAATACTGCCTCACGGAAATAGACCATATCTTCAGGCCGTGGTTGGCTGATAAACCATTCATCACCACGATACACGTTAGTGGTAATGTCTTTGTTGCCCACAACCATGCCGTACAAGTCGCCAGCAATGTCCCGGTCCAGGTCATGAGAGAACACCAGGTTACCCTGGTTATCGTGCACCCGAGCGCCATTGGACGTAATCATATACGACTGAATACCCAGGTTATCCCTAATCTGGCTGACATCAATATGGTGCCGACCAGTTGCGAAAATAAAGTGAATATCCTGGTTTACCAGCAGCTTTAATGTCTCTTTGGCAAATGGCGTAAGCCTGTGCTCAGGCGATAACAGTGTGCCGTCTAAATCCGACGCGACAACATGGTACATAGGCGATTCTACCTCTGGTGGAAATAACGTTAAGGCCTCGTGCCTTTAGTCTGCATGCCGTGTAAAAAAGTCCACAATGGCATGCAATGCAGCAGCGCGCATATCGTCCTTTTCAAACAGGATCTCATGATACGCACCTTCTATGACGTAAGGTTTTCCCCCCTCACATGGGTGGCCCGCCGCGGCTCTAATTTCACAGAACTTATCGTGCATACGGTTATCCACGACACGATCCTGTTCTGCCTGCAGGAGCAATACCGGCGTGGTCATAGCAGTGGCCTCTGCCAAAACCTGTTCACCTGCAAGGATACCTTCCCGAACCCAATGGTAAGTTGGGCCACCCACACGTAACCGCGGATCATCCGCATACAAACGCAGATTACGCCGGTAACGTTCAGGACTGTGGGTTAATGTATTCATCACAAAGGGTAACGGTTGCCAGCGCCCGGTTCCCATCGCATAACCTTCACTGATTTTTGGGTAGCCTTCTGCCCAGTCAAGGATATGCCGCACCATCCAGTCTGGCAGGCGAATAACAATGCCAAACATCGGGGCGCATAACACGGCGGCATCACAGGCCTGTGGGTTTTGGCTTAAGAACAGCGCCGTTATCGCGCCTCCCATAGAGTGCGCCAGAACAAAACGTTTTTTCCACGGACCCGGAGCGACTTCCTGCTGCCAGAATGACGTTAAATCATCGACATAATCACTGAAATTCACCACATGGCCACGATGGGGATCGTCCAGCATCCGCCCGGATCGCCCCTGCCCGCGATGATCAATGATTAATACGTCAAACCCGCAATGAAACAGATCCCAAGCAACTTCAGCGTATTTCACGTAACTTTCAATACGCCCGGGGCAAATAACCACCACCTGGTGATGTTTTTTGCTACGGAAACGAACATAACGAATGGGCACGCCGCCAACACCTGCGAGCTCGCATTCTTCACGCTGTTGCCAGAAATCATTCAGCGGACCCACAGCAAAAGCAGCAAAAGCTTTTTCCCTTTCGGTCCACTCATTTTTGTGCTTTTTCATAGCAAGCATCAGCACCTTTCAGTAGTGGAATAGCACTTTTTTTGTGAGCCATAGCGCAACACCAGACAATGGCGTATTGTGACATAAAAGTGTGCAGATCAGGAATCCAGGATGAGTCTCGAGTGGTGGTTTACCTATTTTATTACAACGATCATTTTAAGTTTATCGCCAGGGTCTGGCGCAATTAATACCATGAGTACCGCCATGAGCCATGGTTACCGTGGTGCCGCAGCATCTATAGCGGGCCTGCAAACCGGGCTGGCGATTCATATTGTTCTGGTCGGCGTGGGTTTAGGGACGTTGTTCTCTCACTCGCTACTGGCGTTCGAAATTCTCAAATGGGCTGGTGCCGCTTACCTGGTGTGGTTGGGGATTCAGCAATGGCGGGCGGCAGGTGCGCTTGATCTGAAAACCCTGGCGCAACAACAACCACGGCGCAAATTGTTCCAGCGTGCGGTCTTTGTCAATCTGACCAACCCCAAAAGCATTGTCTTCCTGGCCGCACTGTTTCCACAATTTATTGTGCCGCACCAACCGCAGGTCATGCAGTATGTGGTGTTGGGTGTAACAACCGTCGCGGTGGATATTGTGGTGATGATTGGTTATGCCACACTGGCACAACGTATTGCAGGCTGGATTAAAGGGCCACGCCAGATGAAAGCGCTGAACAGAGTATTTGGTTCACTCTTTATGCTGGTGGGCGCACTGCTCGCCAGTGCGCGCCAGGCATAATTGCATGCTACACAGCGGGTGCTGGTTAGCGGGAAATAATCAGATGGATTCCGAACCCGGTAAACAAGGCACCTGCCATCCCGTCAATCCATTTAGCCAGCCGCTGGTAGCCTTGCCGCATTTTCGGTAACGCAAACAGGCTGGCGACCACAGCAAACCAGGCAAAGGTTTCTAACGCAATCAGGCAAAACAACCCAACGCGTTCTGGTGCGCCAACACTGTCACCAAGGAAGAGTGAGAAAACACTCCCGAAATAGATAATGGCTTTGGGGTTAGCCAGGTTGGTTAGCAGCCCTTTCAGGAAGCTACGACCAGCCTGAGCCAGCTCAACTTGCTGTGTTGGCTCATGCGCCACTGGTTTTTTAAATACACCCCGCAGCATCTGGAAACCCATCCAGCATAAATACAAACCACCACCCACCATAATAATGGTGTGCAACCAGGCCATTTTTTCCAGAATAAGATGCAGGCCAAGCAGCGCAACACCGGACCAGACCATTACGCCACAGGTAATACCCAGTACGCCCATAATGGCTTCACGGCGAGAGCGGCTGATAGCCGTTTGAGATACAAAAAAGAAATCCGGGCCAGGGCTTATCAGCGCTAAGAAATGCACCAGTGCCACTGTCAGAAAAAGCATTAACATAACTTGCTCGCAGGAGAATAATCGCAGGAGGTATTATCCTGGCACGTTTCTCTGCTGCCCGCTACCAGGTTTCCCGTTCGTCCAGATGTTCACGAATCAGGGTCATAAAAGGTTGCCCAAACCGTTCCAGTTTACGCATCCCCACGCCATTCACACTCAGCATTTCCCCCGGTGAAACGGGTAACTGTTCCGCCATTTCTATCAACGTTGCATCGTTAAAGACGACATACGGTGGAATATTTTCTTCATCGGCAATGGCTTTACGCAGCTTGCGTAATTTGGCAAACAACTTGCGGTCATAATTACCGCCAAAGGTTTTTTGGTGAGCACGCGGTTTCAGCACAGTAATACGAGGCACCGCCAGCATTAATGGCACCTCACCTCGCAATACTGGCCGGGCCGCTTCAGTCAGTTGCAGAGCAGAATGGTTGGCAATGTTTTGGGTGATAAACCCCATATGGATGAGCTGGCGAATTACGCTGACCCAATGTTCGTGGCTGTGTTCACGCCCAATACCATACACTGGCAGTTTATCGTGCTGCATATCGCGAATACGTTGATTGTTAGCGCCTCGCAATACTTCTACCACGTAACCCATCCCAAAACGCTGGTTAACACGATAAATGCAGGATAACGCTTTTTGCGCATCTACCAGGCCATCATAACGGCGTGGCGGATCCAGGCAAATGTCGCAGTTGCCACATGCTTCCTGGCGGCCTTCACCGAAATAGTTCAGCAGTACCAGGCGGCGGCAGGTTTGTGCCTCGGCAAAAGCTCCCATGGCGTTCAGCTTATGGCGTTCAATATCCTGCAACTGCCCGGCTGGTTTTTCATCCAGGCAACGGCGCAGCCAGGCCATATCTGCCGGGTCGTAAAACAGCATCGCTTCCGCAGGCAGCCCATCGCGCCCGGCACGCCCGGTTTCCTGGTAATACGACTCGATATTGCGCGGAATATCGAAATGGACAACAAACCGCACGTTGGGTTTATTAATCCCCATACCGAAGGCCACGGTAGCCACCACGATTTGCACATCATCGCGCTGGAACTTCTCCTGCACCTCTGCACGCACACTATTTTCCAGCCCGGCATGGTAGGCACGCGCGCTTATTCCCCGGCTTTGCAGGCGGGCTGCTGTGTCTTCCACTTTTGCCCGGCTGTTGCAGTAAATAATGCCTGACTTGCCCCGTTGTTCCTGGACATACCGCAGCAACTGGTCAAGAGGCTTGAACTTCTCCATTAACATGTAGCGGATATTCGGGCGGTCAAAACTGCTTACCTGGATGAGCGGGTCATCAAGCCCCAATAAACGCACAATATCAAGCCGGGTGGTGTCGTCTGCCGTGGCCGTCAACGCCATAAATGGCACACCAGGAAGACGCTGGCGCAGTTGCCCAAGGGCTGCATATTCCGGGCGGAAATCGTGCCCCCATTGGGAAATACAGTGGGCTTCATCAACTGCCAGCATGACTGGGTTCCAGCGAGCCAGCTGGTCGAGGAAGTTATCCATCATCAGGCGTTCTGGGGCGATATACAGCAGGCGTATTTGCCCGTTTCTGCACCCATCGATAACCTGTTGTTGGTCTTCACGGCTTAATGAGGAATTCAGGCAGGCGGCGGCAACCCCGTTGGCGCACAGCTGATCCACCTGATCTTTCATCAAAGAGATAAGCGGAGAAACAACCAGCGTCAACCCGCCAAGCACCAGCGCAGGGATTTGGTAACAGAGGGATTTTCCGCCGCCGGTCGGCATAACCACAAGACAATCGCGGCCCTGGAGTGCCGTATCAATAATGGTTTTCTGGCCCGGACGAAACTGTTGGTAGCCAAAGGTCTCCTGTAACACTTGTTGTGCCAGTGACTCCCGATTCATCATTTCCGCCTGCGCCACACTCACTCCATCCGGTTAAAATAAAACAGGCGCTATTTTCAGCGCCTGAGTGAGAAACTGCAATGCTTTAAAACAGATCATTGAGCATAACGCCCAAACCAACGCGTGTCTGGTTGAAGTTGTAGTCTATCAGGGATTCACCATAACCACTCCACACCTGAGCATAAGCCCGGACATGGCGGGTAATTGGGTAGCTCACGCCGAATTCAGCGCCACCATAACCGGTATTCCAGTTATATTGCCCTTTCACGCTCAAGACGGCATCGCCCCAGCTATATGCCACACGCGCCTGGTAGTAACCCATATATTTGGCGATATCCGGGTTATCATCAAGATTCCCCACCACATACCAGGGTTTCACTTCAACCATCCAGTCACCATTCTGCGCCATCAGGCGAGAATAAACGCGGTTCCAGCTGCGAGACGTAGGGTCTGAGCGCCCATTAGAATCATGGTTAAAACCCATTTCGACATCACGCAATGTCCAACCAGCAAATTGATAGTCTGTGGCAAAACCCAGGAACAATTGCGGTTCATAATTAGTTTCACGGAACGGTGAAGACTGGGACTGATTGGAAAGCTGCCACCAGGATTTCTGTGTATAAGATGCACCCAGCACAGAGTTATCACCAAGGATTCCGCGCCACAATGGGAAAGCCAGGCTCAACTGAAATTTCACTTCGTCTTTGCGGGCATGGTCGGCCCAGTCGTAGCTTTGTATCGCTTCTTTATTAATATCGCTGCTTTCTGTGTAGAGCACATAGTTGGTATCGTAAGGATACAGGGTAAATGGGTTATCATGTTCCTGTAACAGATTAGCAATAATACTGCCACGAACGGCTGGTGCATCATGCACCTCTTTCACCGTTGCTTCCTGTGCCCAGGCCGTGACCGGGAGCACACACATCATCATCAAAGCGGTAAAACTCTTGCGCATCAGCCTCATTCTCCTGAAGCAATTATTATTGGTGTGACCCATTCTACATATTTCATTGTCCGATACGCACTCTTCTGCTCTTAAACTGGTTTAAAACATAAACGATACATAAAATAAACATCTTGTTAACCAATGGTGAGCATCACTATGTCTGGCGTTATTCTTACCGCTGAAGAAGCATTGAAGTTGGTGGGTGATATTTTTGTATACCACATGCCATTTAACCGGGCTCTGGGGCTGGAGCTGGTAAAGTACGTACCTGATTATGCTGAACTTAGCTTTCAACACCAGGCTATGATGGTGGGGAACTGGGCACAAAATATTTTACATGGTGGCGTGATTGCATCCGCGCTGGACGTGGCCGCCGGTCTGGTCTGTGTCGGCAGTACACTCACACGGCATGACACCATCAGTGAGGAAGAGTTACGCCAGCGTCTGGGTAAAATGGGCACCATAGATTTACGTGTGGACTACCTGCGCCCGGGGCGTGGCACTCATTTTACCGCCAGCAGTTCACTACTGCGTGCAGGTAACAAAGTAGCGGTCGCCCGGGTTGAATTACATAACGAACAAAAAACCTATATTGCCAGTGCAACAGCGACTTACATGGTCGGGTAGCGGCTTTTTCTGATAAACTGCCTGTACACTTTTCCAACGCATATACACATTCACATGGACAGCAGGCAAGTACGCTTAGGGGTTATCCTCGCCCTGATCGCCTATTTTATTTGGGGGGTTGCCCCCGCATATTTCAAACTTATTCAGTTTGTCCCCGCCAATGAAATACTGACCCACCGTATCATTTGGTCTTTTTTCTTCATGGTAGCGTTGATTTCGCTGAGCCGTCAGTGGCGTCAAGTGCGAAAAATTATAGCTACGCCGCGGAAGATTTTTGGGCTTGCCGTTTCTGCCGTATTAATTGGTGGTAACTGGCTGCTATTTATTTGGGCGGTCAATAATAACCATATGCTGGAAGCCAGCCTGGGCTATTTTATTAACCCGCTGGTGAATATTCTGCTGGGTATGATCTTTCTCGGTGAGCGTTTTCGCCTGATGCAGTGGGTGGCCGTGTTACTGGCAGCCTGTGGCGTGCTGGTTCAACTTTGGACTTTCGGGTCGTTGCCCGTCATTGCGCTGGCGCTGGCGTTCAGTTTCGCGCTGTATGGCCTGGTGCGTAAGAAAATTGCCGTCGATGCCCAAACTGGCATGCTGATAGAAACCTTATGGCTGTTGCCGGTTGCCGCTATCTGGCTATTTGGTATTACAGATACGCCCACCAGCCATCTTGCCAACAACCCGTGGTCACTGAATTTATTGCTGATGGCTGCCGGTATTGTCACCACGGTGCCGTTATTATGCTTCACCGGGGCGGCCACCCGCCTGAGGTTATCCACCCTCGGCTTTTTTCAATATATTGGCCCAACACTCATGTTTTTATTAGCCGTAACATTCTATGGTGAAGTGCCCGGGAAAGATAAAATGGTTACTTTCGGATTTATCTGGATAGCCCTGTTTGTCTTTGTTCTGGATGCATTATATACCCAGAGAAAAGTCAGATAATCCTTATAAAACAAAATGCTGGCGTAGTATTCTTATTCATACATTACGCCAGCCATACACCAGCAATTCAATTCCCTCACCTACCTTTTTTAGTACAACCACTATCTTACTATCAGGCAACACTGTTTCTATAATCTCCATAAACTGAACTCACATGCACTATGCCAGGTAAGAATTAGCCTTTGCCGGTAAGAAAACAACTATGTCTTTCATCATCAATTTATTCAAACCGTCACATAGCACAACTATTCGGCGAATACCCTTTTTAATCATCAGTATTTTGTATTTCGTTCTTCAGGGCACACCGCTGATGTTTAATATGGGGAAATTCACCCTTATTTTTACGGCAGTATTACTGCTTTGGATTTATTGTAATACGGGTGCCATGCGCTGCCGGGATATTGGTATAAAAGGCCGCTACTTCGTGATTCTCTGGATGAGCATAGTCGTGATCGGGCAAGTTATGATTCGTATTTGGGGGGCAGATTGTGACTCTCCGGGTACCCGTTTTACTGCGGGTATGACTATTTTGACTGCATTCTTTCTGGCTCTTACTCCAGGCAAGATAACAACGAATTAACCAAACAATTAACCGCCATTTGGCAAGGGATAAAAGGTAATACGATGACTAACACAACATTGCCTGAAGAAAATTATGACTACCAGCAGGATCCGAAAGTAAAAGAAAAGTGGAAAAAACGCTTTGCATTTATTGATAAGTTAGGCGGAAAGTATAATGGCTTCCTGCAAACCAAAGAAAGTCGTGAGGAATTGAAAAAACTTCCGATTTGGCCACGAATTACAATGCAAATGAGTTTTCTGGCTTTTTTATTTGGACCAGTTTATCTGCTGATTTTAGGATTATGGAAAAAAGCCATAGTGTGTTTTCTAATCAGCTGTGTTGTTGCCATTATTGGTCTGATGATTCATTTCCGATTCCTTTCTTTCTTTTTCAACATGTATGTCGCATGCCAGACTATCTTCTGGTATTACGAATTCAAGGTAAAAAACAAGCACACCTGGAGTTTGTAACCATAAAAAAGCGCTGTTTTCACAGCGCTTTTTTTGCCTCTGAGCATTAACCGCTACAACCAGTTTTTCCGCTTAAAGTACAGGTACGGGGCCAGACCCGCCAGCATCATAAAGACGATGGCTCCAGGGTAACCAAAGCTCCAGTGCAATTCCGGCATAAACTCAAAGTTCATCCCATAACTGGAAGCAACCAGCGTGGGTGGCAGGAATACAACAGATACCACGGAGAAGATTTTGATTATCCGGTTCTGCTCGATATTGATAAACCCCATCGCAGCCTGCATCAGGAAGTTAACTTTCTGGAACAGGGATTCGTTGTGCGGCAACAGGGATTCGATATCGCGTAATACTTCCCGCGCCTGTTCAAGCTGCTCACCCGGTAAGCGAGCTTTACGTACCAGGAAATTCAGTGCCCGTTGGGTATCCATCAAGCACAGGCGAACTTTCCAGCCGGTATCTTCCAGCTCAGCCAGGGTGGAGAGCGCTTCGTCGTACTCATCACCCTGTTGCCCTTCCATAATCACACGGCTGAGCTTTTCCAGGTCGCTATAAATGTTTTCGATTTCATCAGCCAACTGCTCAATTTTGGTTTCGAACAAATCGAGCAACAACTCAAACGCATTGCCGTCAACCACTAACTGTGTACGGGCGCGCATGCGGTAGAGGCGAAATGCCGGTAACTCACGTTCACGTAGCGTAAACAGGCGGCCATTACGAATGGTAAAAGCCACGGTTGAGTTGCCCGCGTGATCGTCCGCATCTTCGTAGAAGAAAAATGAGTGGATATGTAAGCCATCTTCGTCTTCAAAAAAACGGGCAGATGCCTCAATATCTTCAAGCTCTGGTCGTGTCGCCAGGCTCTGGTCAAGTTCCGTTTGTACGCGTTGCCGCTCGTCTTCGTCCGGCTCAACCAGATCAACCCATATCGCGTTGCTCAGGTTTTCAGCCTCTTCCACTTCGAGACGGGACAACCGATTATTTTCCAGTTGAAATGCGCTCAACATGACCGGGACTCCCAATGCAAAAATATCGGACAGTTCGGTGGGCACACAGAAACGGGGGTTTCAAACCAAGAAACAGACTGGCTCAACGCGACGGGAAAAGATGTCGCTGACAACCGCGAAGGCTATCAGCAATGAGGATAGCCTTAGGAGTTGCACCCTGAAAACAGGTGAAAGAGCCAGCATCTACTGGGTGTGTCCAAGGCGAATGTCCTCTTAGCGTAATCGTGCGCGCATGTTACGCCAGCGAAAAAGCAGCGTCAACAAACAACAGAACACTCGCAATTAATTAATATCTGTTATTTGTTAAGGTTAGCAGACAGACCAGAAAATTTATTTTCCCACACGGAGTTACACCGTTTCTAGCCTGGCGTAAGCGGCGACCAGCCACTTAATGCCCTGCCCCTGGAATGCCACCTGCAGGCGGCTGTGCTCACCACTGCCTTCAAGGTTGACAATAGTGCCTTCACCAAATTTGGGATGGCGTACCCGCTGCCCCAGTTTATAGCCACTATCGTTTTGCTCAATGGGTGTACCCAGCCGCTGGTGGTTAACCGGGCGGGAAACCGTTGCCCGTAAACGCACTTCCTCCACGCAGTTTTCCGGCAGCTCGCCAATAAACCGGGAAGGGCGGTGATACACTTCTTTCCCGTACAGGCGGCGCGATTCTGCGTAAGTCAGCGTGAGCTTTTGCATGGCCCGCGTGACACCGACATAAGCCAGGCGGCGCTCTTCTTCCAGGCGGCCGCCTTCATCCAGCGACATCTGGCTGGGGAACATTCCTTCTTCCATCCCAACAATAAACACTTGTGGGAACTCCAGACCTTTCGCCGAATGCAGTGTCATCAGTTGTACTGCATCCTGCCAGGTGTCTGCCTGCCCTTCTCCTGCCTCCAGTGCGGCATGAGACAGGAAGGCCTGTAACGGCATTAGATCTTCGTCTTCGTCCTGGTAGCTGAACTGGCGTGTGGCTGTCACCAGTTCCTCAAGGTTTTCAATACGTGTCTGGCCTTTCTCGCCTTTTTCCTGCTCATACATCATCCACAAGCCAGAGTCTTTAATCACCCGGTCAGTCTGGACATGCAGGGGCATTTCTGCGGTATCGTGAGCCAGCGCATCAATCAGCTCCATAAAACGCTGCAGAGCGGATGCTGCACGCCCTGCCAGGGCTTTATCCTGCAACAGCTGGCGTGAAGCCTGCCATAGCGTGAGCTGGTTCTCTCTCGAAGTCTGGCGCACGACATCCAGCGTGCGGTCGCCTATTCCCCGGGTTGGTGTATTAACCACACGTTCAAATGCGGCATCATCATTGCGGTTACTCATCAGGCGCAGGTACGCCAGCGCATCTTTAATTTCCTGGCGTTCAAAGAAGCGCATCCCGCCATAAATCCGGTACGGCATACTGCCTTGCAGTAAAGCTTCTTCCAGTACACGTGACTGGGCGTTGCTACGATATAAGATGGCACACTGCTCCAGTGCGCCGCCATTGTCCTGCCAGGTTTTGATACGGTTAACAACAAACCGGGCTTCATCCAGTTCGTTGAAGGCACAGTACAGCGATATAGGTTCACCTTCGCTGCCATCAGTCCATAAATTTTTACCAAGCCGCCCGGTGTTATTATCAATCAGGGCGTTAGCTGCGTTCAGAATATTGCTGGTTGAACGGTAGTTTTGCTCAAGGCGAATGGTTTGCGCCCCCGGGAAATCCCGCAGAAAACGCTGAATATTTTCCACCTGAGCGCCACGCCAGCCATAAATTGACTGGTCGTCATCGCCCACAATCATCACATGGCTGGTATCACCCGCCAGCAGGCGAATCCAGGCATACTGAATGTTGTTGGTGTCCTGAAATTCGTCCACCAGAATATGCGTGAAGCGATCACGGTAGTGCTGGAGAATGTGGGGTTTGTTAAGCCAAAGTTCATGAGCGCGCAGCAGCAATTCAGCAAAATCCACCAGCCCGGCTCTGTCACAGGCTTCCTGGTAGGCCTGGTAAACTTTCAACCAGGTTTGCTCAACCGGGTTGCCATAGCTTTCTACGTGTTGTGGGCGCAGGCCTTCGTCTTTTTTACCGTTGATGTACCACATTGCCTGGCGGGCAGGCCACTGCTTTTCATCAAGGTTCATGGCTTTGATCAGGCGTTTGAGCAGGCGTAGCTGGTCTTCACTATCCAGAATTTGAAAATCCTGCGGTAAACCAGCGTCAAGGTGATGCGCCCGCAACAGACGGTGTGCGAGACCGTGGAAAGTCCCCACCCACATACCATTCTGCACACTACCCATCAACTGACCAATACGCTGGCGCATTTCCGCCGCCGCTTTATTGGTAAAGGTGACGGCCATAATGGAGTAAGGCGAGCTGTTCTCAACCGACATCAGCCAGGCGATACGATGCACCAGTACCCGAGTTTTCCCGCTCCCCGCACCTGCCAGAACCAGCAAATTACTGCGTGGTGCCGCAACGGCTTCACGCTGTTTATCATTAAGACTGTCGAGCAGGTAAGAAACGTCCATCAGCACCGCCAAATTGGGGAAAGGGGGGATCGTACCCCTGGAAATTTTTACAGCATTATATCAGCGCAGTGAGTGATGCCAACCGCGAAATTTCTACATGGGGTAGCAACCGGCTGTCTTTTGCCGTCATCAGGCTGGCCTGTTTCAGGTTAATCCAGCATGCCTGAACGCCACTTTGTACCGCACCTAACACATCAGTGGTGAGGTCATCGCCTACATGGAGCAATTCTCCGGGCTGAAGACCCAGTTTTTGTGCCGCCAGCCAGTACATATCGCCAAACGGTTTTGAGCGGCCATCCGGGCCGGCGCGCAATACAAACTGAAAGTATGGCTCAAGCCCGAAACGGGAGGGATCCGCATTACCATTAGTAATGGCGACTAACGGCCATTTCTCCGCCAGTTTTGCCAGTGTGGTATGAGTTTCCTGCGGTACCTCTATGCGGCTACGCCAGTGAGCAAACTCGCCCATCACCGCATCAGCGCCTTCACGCGCCTGGCTATCTGGTATCCCGGCGAGTTGCATCGTGCGTTCTATTGCCCGCCAGCGCCACTGCGTCACATCATGGTAGATTTCCGGTTCTTCTTCCCTTAAGGCGTCACGCACGCCAATAAAATCACTGGCGGTCAGTTGCGCCAGCGACGGATGGTACTGTTGAAGAAACTGAAGTGATGCCTGAGTAGTCTTTTGAATTACTGGATTGTTGTCATACAGCGTATCGTCCAGATCAAACGTCAGAGCGGCAATCCGGCTCAGTGGACGGTAAAAATGCATTACGATTTCCCCCGCCTGGCGCGTGGATGCGCAGCATCATACACCGAGGCTAAATGTTGAAAGTCGAGGTGGGTATAGATTTGGGTAGTGGATAAATTAGCGTGGCCCAGCAACTCCTGTACCGCGCGTAAATCACCACTGGACTCCAGCATATGTGTGGCAAATGAGTGGCGTAATTTATGAGGATGGACATGGCTGTTAAGACCCTGGCGCACACCCCATTCGGCAAAGCGTTTTTGCACATTACGAGCTGAAATACGCTTGCCCTGGCGGGATAAAAAGAGGGCGTCATCATCCGGGCCAAACAGCAGACGCAGCTCCAGCCAGTGTTCAACCCATTGCACCGCGCTACGGCCAACAGGTAGCCTGCGCTCTTTACTCCCTTTCCCCATCACCCACACTTCACCGCTGGCAAGGTCCAGGTGGCGGCAATCAATATTGACCAGTTCGGATAAACGCAGCCCGGCGCCATACATGATTTCCAGCATCGCTCTGTCACGCACGGCGAGTGGGTCATTAATATCAATATCCAGTAACCGGTTGATGTCATCCACATCAATATTCTTGGGTAAATGGCGTGGTGCTTTGGGGCTGGCAACACCCTTTGCCGGGTTGGCATCCAGTTCGCCCTGGGCAACCAGCCAGTCGAAAAAACTACGCAGGGCAGAAAGGCGTAATGCCATGCTGGCAGGCTGCAGACCATGCTTGCGGCTCAACACAGTAAAGCGTTTCACTTTGCTGCTGTCGCACTGAGCCCAGTGTTGTATGCCCATGTCCGCCGCCATGCTGATAATCACCTGCAACTGGCGGCCATAGTTGAGCAACGTCAGTGGGCTTAGCTGGCGTTCCACTTTCAGGTAACGCAAATATTGGTCAACACTCGCCTGCAAACCGCTCATAACCGCTCCACCCAACGTTCCAGTAACCCGGGTAATAATGTACTCAGTTCCTGCAAGAACTGGGTTCCCTGGCCTGCACTGTAGTGTTGCGGGTCACGGCTGGAGAATACCAGTACGCCTAAATCCCCCTGTTCTCCCAGCAATGACATGGCTACTGAGCCTACCGCTTTTTCTTGCGGCAACATCACCAGCAGTTCATTACCATTGAGGCCGCCAAGATAATGCGACTGGTCGCCGAACCGCTGCACACGCAATGGCTCAAACAGTTGCCGGCTCAACGCCAGGTGAGTAAAACAGGAAGGCGCGCCAATACGCCATTTATCCGGAAAGAGCCGTAACGTAGCACTGGCCAGTTTCATCTCTTTTGCCCAACGCGACAGGCGTTCAAGAAAAGACTGAAAATCCGGGGCGGATGCCAGACGGCTTTGTAGTTTCAGTAATCGGTAAAACAGCCCTTCATTTGCCATTGCCTGTTCAACCAGCAAACCCATACCGGTTTCCAGGTTATCAATCCGGTTCCGCGACCTGGCCATATGCCATTCAACCAGCGACACTGCTCCCCGTACCGGATGCGGAACACTGAGTTGTTCAACCAGTTGTGCGTTACGAATAAAAAAATCAGGATGACGACGCAGATAATCTCCGACCATCTCGTCTGTCAGCTCAGGCAAAATATCTTGCTGTTCTCCGACATTCTTCATAGATGTATAAACCCATCGTAGACATGAGTGGCAGGCCCGGTCATATACAAAGGATGCCCCGGGCCTTTCCAGGCAATATCTAACCGGCCACCGGGCAGGTCAACCCGTACTTGTTCAGCCAGTAAACCTTGTTGTATACCGACAGCAACCGCACCACAGGCCCCACTACCACATGCCTGGGTTTCACCCGCGCCGCGTTCATAAACCCGCAGGCGGATATGCTCAGGGTTAACCACTTCCATAAAGCCAACATTCACCCGTTCAGGGAACCGGTCATGACTTTCTACCAGCGGCCCCAGCAACTCCACTTCTGCTGTCGTAACACTTTCAACCTGAATCACACAATGGGGGTTGCCCATCGATACTGCGCCACAAAGTACCGTTTGCTCCGCAACGCGCATGATATAGGTTTTTTCCATTTTATTAGCACGGAAAGGAATACGGCCAGGTTCGAAGTCCGGTTCGCCCATATTCACCCGTACTAAATCATCGTCCGTCACTGTCAGAACCATACGCCCGTTGGCGGTACTGACAAAAATGTCGTTCTTGTTGGTCAGGCCTTTCAGACGCACAAAGCGGGCGAAACAACGCGCGCCGTTGCCACACTGCGCAACTTCACTACCATCCGCATTAAAAATACGGTAGTGAAAGTCCAGCTCAGGATCATAAGGCGGTTCCACAATCAGTAACTGATCAAACCCCACTCCCAAATGCCTGTCAGCCAGGCGGCGGATCATATCCGGAGAGAAGAAGACGTTTTGTGTTACTGCGTCAACCACCATGAAATCATTGCCAAGCCCATGCATTTTGGAAAACTGCATTTAGAACTCCCTTCCCCAGGTTATGCACTGGGGCGCTACTGGGTGACAACCTGCGTCGGGTCATCGCCATCTCCACGATCGTTTTGATCAGGTGTGGCTGATTGCGTCGACGATGCTGGTTCTTCAACATGTTCGGGTGTTTTGTTGTCTGCCGGAGGGAAATAAAGTGGGCCTTTTAAACCACATCCACTGAGGCTAAACATTGCCAGCGCCATGGCCAGCGGATAAACGAGTTTCTTCATTCTGCAGTGCCTGTATATCGTTATTGTTATCTATCATCGCAGGTGAACCCTGAAAAGCAATAGCCAGAGTCTGAGGAACAGATAATTCCCGCCAAAAACACTTGCTTACTCACGGGCCTGTGAGCGGTATTTCAATTTCCCGCGTTGTGCTTTTATACTGCCTGCACAGCCTTATAACGGGAAGCGAAACATGAACGATTCAGAATTCCACAGACTGGCCGACGAACTGTGGCTAACCATTGAAGAGCATTTTGATAACTGGGATGGCGACAGCGATATTGACTGCGAGATCAATGGCGGTGTGCTGACACTGAGTTTTGAAAATGGCAGCAAAATTATTATTAACCGCCAGGAACCCCTGCACCAGGTCTGGCTGGCAACCAAAAGCGGTGGCTACCACTTCAACCTGAAAGAAGATATCTGGGTGTGCGACCGTAGCGGGAAAACGTTCTGGGCCTTACTGGAAGAAGCCTGCTCTCAGCAAGCTGGTGAGCCGGTCCACTTCCAGTAATTATTGCTGATATTGTTGCAGTAGTGTCGCAGCGTTGCCGTCTGATGCCAGCGCTGCGGCCGCGGTAACAGACTGAGTACGGTACGGAATCACCTGAGCACGCCCTTCCCCGCTCACAATCTGGTAGAACTGTGGCAGGTTGAAGTTCACAAAGCTTGAGCCATAGGTGAAACGATCATGAGATGAGGAGTAGAACCGGCTGACATCCCGAACCAGCTCTTCAATACTGCCTTCGCAGTGATGGTAAACTTCAGCGCGGTTACCTTCATCCAGAATATAGATGTTGAACCCTTTGTCACTGTTGGTTTCTTCAAAGAAAAACTGAATAATCCCTTCACTGGCAAACCCGTCCACAACCGAAGGGAGCTGGACATGGTTGGTTTCAACCTGAACAGACAGCCCATGCAGTTTGTTATGAGAAATCGCCCCATAAAACTCGATGGCGTTTTCCAGTTTCTGCACAGACACATTCAGCCGTTCAAAGAACAACCCCCAGGTTTGCCCGGCAACACGCAACGCTTTAAAACGCCCCGGTTCAAGACGAGTGCTCGACAAGCGTAACTCAATACATTCAGAAACCAGTTGCAGAACGCGGGTACGAATTAACCCACGCAAGTGCTGGCTGTAGCAGAACACCTCAACGTTGTCTGGCGGTGCGGCATCCTGGTGCATTTTGCCCAAAATCGTTTTCAACGCTTCAATCATGGCCTGTTCGCCATTGAAATGCAGAGTACGCACTTCATTCCACGAGTTGCGATACAGCAAATCAATGCTGCCAATCAGGCATTTTTGTTCTTCACCGAAACTGAAGACATCCAGTTTACGGAAATCAAAATGCACCACCTGGTTGCGAAACGCCGTAGTCGGGTCATATTCCAGGTTGACAATAATCGCGAGATGGCGAATTTCACATGGGCTGTACAACGCTTTAGGCGTTGGTGCGGGCAGCCTGATAGGGAAATGATGAGATACATCCGACACCATTTCCTGCAATTTTGCCAGGTCACAGACACCATTGCCTTTAATGAACAGGCGAGTACGCGGTGTTAATAAACCATTGAAGTAGGCCCAGGCCACCAGCTTGTTCAGATAGCGGTTATATTCCAGTGGCTGATGGCTGATAATCGTGTCCATATGCGGCGCACGGTTATACAGATACCACCCTGAACGGTTTGCCCGGCCTGGCGGTACGTGAATAAAAGTCAGATTCGGTTCAGACAAATCTGGCGATATTTGTGGGTTCACCAGGGTGACTTTCCCGGGCAGAGCTTCAAACGCTGCGTAGAGCTTACGGGTGAGAACTCCAATATCTTGCGGGCTGGCACTGACACTCAAATTGTTGCGGCGGGCAAAACGAATCAGGTTGCGATAGCTTTGCATCATCGCATCCAGCAATTCATTATGGGCATTACGGACTTCGTCAATTTTCCAGTTAGCCCGGTTATCCAGCATCGCCAGGCGCTGTTCATCCCAGCCCCAGCTTTTCACTAACTGCCCGATAACTTCACGCCGCCAGCCAACACAAGCACGTTCCCGGCTGAGTTTTTCGCATACTTTCAAATAAAAACAGCGGCGAACCAGGTCAAGGCGAGTGGTATCGTCTATTGCCGTTAAATACTGGGTAACACGCTCCAGCATCATGCAATAGGCATCCAGCCCGAACGAGACAATTTCACCATCATGCAGGTGTTGTTTAATATCTTTGGCTAACAGACGTGTGTTGGGGTATTCCCAGGAATACGCTTCCAGCAACAGTGTTTTCAGCACGGCTTTATACGGGGAATCAATACTTTTATACAGCTGCCATAAACTGGCGCCAAAGTACTCTTCCGCAGACAGGGAGCTAAGCCCCCCCAGATCCAGCCACTCGTTAGGAGTCAGCACGCCTTGTGCATAGAGCTTCATAACATAGTCGTCATAGCTCTCTTCCTGTTCACAGGGCACCATATTCCACAGAATACGTTTCCCGGCCAGGCGCACTGCGGTGCGGTAAAATTCGTCCAGCAGTAAAATATGCTGTGTAGAACCGCAATCTTCGCCCCCCAGGCTTCCGCTCTCGTTATGCCGAAAACGGTTTTCATCAATCAGGAAGAAACTGACTTCCACACCTAATGATGCAGCCCAGCCTTCCAGTAACGCACACTTGCGCTGGAGCAAACGGCGCTCTTCGTTGTCCAGCCACGCCTGATGGCACACCCAAATATCCAGGTCAGACGAACAGCTTTGCCCAACCGATGAGGTGCTCCCCATAGAGTACACACCAGTAATGGGTAACTCACTGGTGTTTTCTTCTTGCGGGAAAGCGCCATATTTCAGCTCAAGGCTGTCGAGATAATGGCGTTGTGTGTCATCAGGGGTGTACAGACAAATTCCATGGGGAACGTTGCCATCAAGGTAGCCCGGCATTTGCGGATGATGGCAATGCAATAATGTAGGCAGCAGACTGTAAACCTGCTGAAAAGCGGGTCCCATTGCAGCCAGGGCGCGCTCCACGCGCAGTTGGTTTATGGCATCCAGTCTCTGTTTAAGAGTCTCAATATAGAGGTACAAGACGTATCGCCTGATTGGTTACAGTATTTCAAAAACGTAATCCGCATGCAGCCTTTAATGATTATAGAATGAACAGGCTGGCAATTGGTGAAAACGTGATCAATTTAACACCACGAGCATTGACCGTAAAGAAAGATGCGCTAAGTAAGTCTAGCATTCGGGCGCATCTTAATACACTTAAACTGACACTTTCAGGATAAACCCCGTTGAAACTGACACGCTTCCTCTAACAATGGTAGGATGATATTCAAGCGTTTTTTACGGTAACTAGCATGGTAGACAAAGTATTAAGAATTGCCACCCGGCAAAGCCCGCTTGCGCTGTGGCAAGCACAATATGTCAAACAACGTTTGCAGGCATACCACCCGGATTTGCAGGTTGAACTGGTTCCGATGGTCACTCGTGGTGATGTGTTGCTTGATACTCCCCTTGCAAAAGTGGGCGGTAAGGGCTTGTTTGTCAAAGAACTCGAGCTGGCGATGCTGGAGAATCGGGCTGATATCGCCGTTCACTCAATGAAAGATGTTCCGGTTGCCTTTCCTGAAGGCCTGGGGCTGGTCACCATTTGCGAACGGGAAGACCCACGCGATGCATTTGTATCCAACCACTACACCAGTCTGGACTCACTTCCGCAAGGCGCAGTCGTAGGAACATCCAGCCTGCGTCGCCAGTGCCAAATTGCGGCGCGCCGCCCTGACCTGCAAATTCGCTCATTACGCGGTAATGTCGGTACCCGGCTGGGTAAACTGGATAGCGGTGAATATGATGCCATTATTCTGGCTGTGGCTGGCTTAAAACGCCTTAAACTGGAAGACCGGGTTCGGGAAGCGCTCGCACCTGAAGTAAGCCTGCCTGCAGTTGGGCAAGGTGCGGTTGGTGTTGAATGCCGCCTCAATGATACATGGACTCGTGAGTTACTCGCACCATTGCATGATACCGATACCGCTATCCGGGTGACTGCCGAGCGGGCAATGAATACGCGCCTGGAAGGTGGTTGCCAGGTACCAATTGGCAGTTTTGCACTGCTGGAAAATGGCCAGTTATGGTTACGGGCACTGGTTGGCGCACCTGATGGTTCACAAATCATCGCGGGTGAACGCCGTGGTGAACCAGGACAAGCTGAAGCAATGGGTATTAGTCTTGCTGAAGAACTGCTGGCACGCGGTGCGCGCCAAATTCTTCACGACGTTTATCAAGGTGAAAAACCGCAATGAGTATTTTGGTCACTCGCCCATCGCCTGATGGGGAAGCGCTGGTTAGCCGTCTCCGGGCTCTCGGGCGAGAGGCCTGGCACTTTCCTTTGATTGAATTCGCCCGGGGGAATGCATTAAGCCAACTCCCGGCGCTACTGGGCGAGCTTGCACAGGGCGATTTGCTGTTTGCCGTTTCCCGGCATGCAGTGCAATTTGCCCAGGCAGAGCTTGCCGCAACCCGGTTAAGCTGGCCGGGCCATATCCAGGCATTTGCGGTTGGCCGCACTACTGCTCTGGCACTGCATACCGTGAGCGGGCTGCCAATTAGCTACCCACGAGATCGGGAAACCAGCGAAACCTTGCTACAATTACCTGAATTACAGAATGTTGCCGGGAAACGTGCGCTCATTTTGCGCGGCAATGGTGGACGGGAGTTGCTCACTGATACGCTGAGCGAGCGAGGTGCGGCAGTGACAGTCTGCGAATGTTACCAACGCCAACCCTGCCAGTATGATGGCCTTGAAGAGGCCTGGCGCTGGCAAAACCGTGGGATCCGCATACTGGTGGTGACAAGTGGCGAGATGCTCACGCAACTCACGAACACGATTCCCGAATTATATCGAACTAACTGGTTATTCCGCTGCCGGCTTGTTGTCGTCAGCGAGCGGCTGGCGCAGGTTGCCCGGGAATTGGGCTGGGAAGAAATCACTGTCGCCGAAAATGCTGATAACGATGCGCTTTTGCGCACCCTGCAATCACTTTATTAATGGGATGCCATAATGACGGAACAACATAACGACTCCGCCGCAACTGACGAAACCCGGGTGGAAGAATCCTCAGTATCACAAAACACCGGTACAACACGTCATGCGGAAGACAAGAAAAAACAGAGTGGCAGCGCAGGAATTGCGTTAGGCGTGGTTGCTATCGCCATTGCGCTGGCTTGCAGTGCCGGGGTATGGACCTGGGCCAAACATCAACTGGCAACGCAAACGTCAACCAGTGATACCGTAATTGATCAGTTAACCGCTTTGCAGCATCAGCAAACGCAGCAGAACGCCGCATTGCAAAAAACCGTTGAAGCACAGGCTGATGCACTCGCTCAGGCGCACAAACAACAACAGACCCAGGCAACCCAACTGTCTGAACTGGAACAAAAAGTGGCGACCATTTCTGGATCAGATGCCAAAACATGGATGCTGTCACAGGCAGACTTTCTGGTAAAACTGGCCGCGCGGAAGTTATGGAGCGACCAGGATGTCACTACCGCCGCCGCACTGCTGAAAAGCGCCGATGCCAGCCTGGCTGACATGAATGACCCCAGTTTGCTACCTGCCCGCCGTGCAATCACGCAAGATTTATCAACGTTGTCCGCCCTGACGCAAGTCGACTATGACGGCATTATTTTGCAGCTTAATCAGCTTACCAACCAAATTGATAATCTCCGCCTTGCTGATAACACCACGGATGACACACCAATGGACGACGACAGCAGTGAGCTGTCTGGCTCCTTCAGCCAGTGGCGTGAAAACCTGACGAAGAGCTGGCACAACTTTATGGACAGCTTTATCACCATACGCCGCAGGGATGAAACGGCAGTCCCACTGCTGGCACCAAACCAGGATGTTTACCTGCGTGAAAACTTGCGCTCACGTTTGTTAGTCGCTGCACAGGCGGTTCCCCGCCACCAGGACGAAGTGTATAAACAGGCGCTGGAAAATGTCTCGACCTGGGTACGCGCTTATTACGATACCAATGATGCGGCGACCAAAGCCTTTCTGCAAAGCCTGGACTCGCTGAGCCAGCAAGATATCAGCATGGATGTTCCGGACTCACTGCAAAGCCAGCCAATTCTGGAAAAATTAATGCAGACACGCGTGCGCAACTTATTGTCCCAACCTGGCGTTAGCGCGGATTCTGGCGACGCAACTACACAGCCGGTACAGGGAGAGTAATCATGCTGAAAGTCTTGTTGCTGTTTTTATTACTGATTGCAGGCATCGTGCTTGGCCCAATGCTCGCCGGGCATCAAGGGTACGTACTGATTCAGACAGACAATTACAACATTGAAACCAGTGTAACCGGGCTGGTTATCATGCTGGTTCTGCTAATGTTGGTGTTGTTCGCGGTTGAATGGCTGCTGCGTAAAGTATTCAGAACCGGTGCACGTACCCATGGCTGGTTTGTGGGCCGCAAACGCACACGCGCACGCAAGCAAACCCGCCAGGCGTTGCTAAAACTGGCCGAAGGGGATTACCAGCAAGTTGAGAAGCTGATGGCTAAAAATGCCGATCATGCAGAACAACCACTGGTGAACTACTTGCTGGCTGCTGAAGCCGCTCAACAGCGGGGCGATGAAATGCGCGCCAACCAGCACCTGGAACGGGCGGCTGAGCTGGCCGACAACGACCAGATCCCGGTAGATATTACCCGGGTTCGCTTGCAACTGGCCCGCAATGAAGATCACGCGGCCCGCCACGGCGTGGACAAGCTTCTGGATATTGCACCACGCCACCCGGAAGTATTACGCCTTGCTGAACAGGCTTACATCCGTACCGGCGCATGGAATGCCTTGCTGGATATCCTGCCTTCTATGGCAAAAGCCGGGGTTGCAGATGATGCACACCGCGAAGCGCTGCAAGCGCAGGCATGGCTTGGGTTAATTAACCAGGCAATGGCTGAGCAAGGCAGCGAAGGGTTAAATAACTGGTGGAAGAATCAGCCACGTAAAACCCGCCAGCAAACCTTGCTGCAGGTAGCGATGGCAAAACGCCTGATTGAGTGTAACGACCACACCAGTGCAGAAAAAATTATTCTGGCAGGTTTAAAACGCCAGTACGATGACCGGCTGGTAACACTGATGCCACAGCTTAAATCAGGCGATCCATCTGTGCTGGAAAAAGCATTGCGCCAGCAAATCAAACTGCAGGGTGACCGCCCATTACTGTGGCGCACGTTAGGTCAGTTGCTGATGCAGCACGCAGAATGGCAGGAAGCCAGCCTGGCGTTTCGTGCCGCCCTGAAACAGCGCCCGGACGCCGAGGATTATGCCTTGCTGGCAGATACTCTCGACCGCCTGAAAGAACCCGCAGAAGCGGCAACAATGCGCCGGGAAGGCCTGTTGTTGAGTGTTAACCCCAGCGACAAGCCAAACAGCTAACCTCACCTTTCTCCCATAAAAAAACACCTGCCCACTGGGCAGGTGTTAAATCAGGTCATATAACAACAAGCTTGGTGCTTCACTCAACGTTATGTCCATGGTGTCTGATGAGGGTGAAACCGACATCTGTCTTTGGACGATAAGCACCGCAAAGGCTCTGCATCATTCCTGGCATTATGAGGCATAAAGCGAACATAACAGGTGGAATGAGCATCTACCCGTATATTCTTGCACAAATGATGCCAAAGTTACAGTCAGATTATTCAGGCCTCAGGGCACGGGTGGCGGGCTTTCGCAGGGTAATGTAACGCGCCGTATCTCCCCAACAGACAAGAGATGTCGGGCACCAACGACAAGTACCATGCTGCCGGGAAACATACTTTAAAAATCATAACGTTAAATGTTACTGAATAGCGACAACAGCACGAAGGAAAGTCGCCAAACTGCGACAGAGAAAGGAAAACTGGCGTGAATGCCGAAAACTGCAATTTTAAATACAAAAAACCCCGCCGAAGCGGGGTTCTAAAATTGGTCGGCGAGAGAGGATTCGAACCTCCGACCCACTGGTCCCAAACCAGTTGCGCTACCAGGCTGCGCTACTCGCCGAAATACTGCTATTTTACTTTTTTTTAAAACCTAAGTTGTGGTGCGAGGGGAGGGACTTGAACCCTCACGTCCGTAAGGACACTAACACCTGAAGCTAGCGCGTCTACCAATTCCGCCACCTTCGCATTCCACTAAATAATGGGGTGGCTAATGGGACTCGAACCCACGACAACTGGAATCACAATCCAGGGCTCTACCAACTGAGCTATAGCCACCACTGTAAATCTTTCGCGGTCATTCTACCACCGCAGCTCAAAGCGCCTCACTAAATGGCGCGCCCGACAGGATTCGAACCTGAGACCTCTGCCTCCGGAGGGCAGCGCTCTATCCAGCTGAGCTACGGGCGCGTAGCGCCGTTGCGGAGGCGGATATTACGGACTTAGTGCTCACCTGTCTAGTGCTTTTTTTAAATAAAAAGCGCGTTTGGTTATGTTCTGTGCAACCTGTCGCTTATTTAGCTGGTTCCTGCACATTTTTAACCCGCTTATTCCGTAAAGCACACCAAATTAGTGAAATCAGCCCGAGAAAGACAATGCCCACAATCAATGAGACACGTGTTTCTGGGTTTAACCCCATGCCAACCAGGACACAAGCCAGAAAAGCCAGTGTCAGGTAGTTTGCCCACGGGAAAAGCATTGACCGGAACGGATGCGATGCCATTGCCTGCTGGTGAACCACTCTGAAACGCAACTGGCTCACCAGGATAACAAACCAGGGCAGCATTCCCGGTAACACACTGGCGCTGTAGACATAAACAAAGACACGCTGAGGCGATGGAATAACGTAATTCAGACCGGATCCAAGCAGCAGGATAACCACCGAGACCGCAACAGCAATAACCGGCACGCCATGGCGTGACACACGGGCCAGTTTAGCAGGTAACTGGCCATTCTTAGCCAGGGCATACAGCATGCGCCCACAGCTATACATACCACTATTACAACCCGAGAGCGCGGCAGTCAGCACTACTACATTAATAATCGCGGCGGCAGAAGTAATACCAATACGCGCGAAGGTCAGCACAAAGGGGCTGCCAGTGCCACCCACATCCTGCCAGGAAAACAGCGAAACAATGATAAAAATAGCGCCGACATAAAAAATCAGGATGCGCCAAAAGATTTTGCTGATTGCCCGGCGCAAGGTCACCTGCGGGTTTTGTGCCTCTCCTGCTGTAATCCCCACCAGCTCCACACCCTGGTAAGACGCCACTACAATACACAGTGCGGTTAAAAAGCCTTTCCAGCCCCCGGCAAAGAACCCGCCATGAGCGGTGAGGTTATGCAGCCCGACTGGTTGCCCATTGTGCCCAAAGCCAAAGAAAATCACCGCCAGGCCAACCACTATCATCACAATAATGGTGGTTACCTTAATCATCGCGAACCAGAACTCGATTTCGCCATACAAACGCACAGCGGCCAAATTAGCCACAGCGACTAACGCCACTGCTGTCAATGCGGGGATCCACTGTGGCAGTTCGGGGAACCAGAACTGGGTATAAACCCCGACAGCAGTGACTTCCGAAATCCCCACCGCCATCCACATAAACCAGTATGACCAGGCAGTTAAATACCCCCAGTATGGGCCGAGATAGCGGTGAGCATATACAGCAAATGAGCCTGCAACAGGTTCAAGGAAGAGCATCTCCCCCATTGAACGCATAATGAGAAAGACAAAGACCCCTGCGAGCAGGTATGCGAGCATAACAGAAGGCCCTGCCCATTTAAGGGTGCTGGAGGCCCCCATAAACAGCCCAACGCCGATTGTGCCCCCTAATGCGATAAGTTCGATGTGCCGCGCCTGTAAGCCGCGCTGCAGTGTGTTTGGTTGTGTTGCCATAGAAACGTTCCTGTACTTCAAAAGCTGCCCGGTTATGCCGGTTCTTGTGTTTTCCCGTGACAACCGCGTCCGGGAAGTTTAAAAGCGGGCAATACTTGATGAATTTTTCGGAAATAGCAAATTGAATAGCGGACAACCGCATTGCCATATGCGGCCAACACAGCCACAGGAAGGGAAAAACAACGGGGATGATTAGCTGGCGGCAAACAGGCCGCCAGCCTCACAGAACAACAATTAAAGCTGCCCTGAATAATACCAGCGTAAAAAACGCACTAAACGTAACTGGCGGCCAAGGCGGCTGGGCTGTGACAGCAAACGATACAGCCACTCGAGCCCCAGATTCTGCCAAAAACGGGGCGCCCGCTTAACATGGCCGGTAAAAACATCATAGGTGCCACCGACTCCCATATATAGCGCGTCCGGGTATACCTGGCGGCAGTCACGCATCACTCTTTCCTGCCTGGGCGACCCCATAGCAACCGTGACAAGCTCAGCGCCACTGTGTTTGACCCGTTCAAACACTGCGTGTTGCATCTCTGGCTTAAAATAGCCATCCTGCATACCCACAATATTCACATTCCAGCGAGCCTTTAATTTATTAGCGGTTTCCTGCAAGACTTCCGGTTTGCCCCCTAATAAAAACACCGCAGCCCCGGTACTCCCGGCCTTTTCCATCATGGCTTCCCACAAATCTGCACCCGCGACACGAGATACCTGAGCCTGCGGGTATTTTTTGCGAATAGCACGCACAACACTTATGCCGTCGGCATATTTATATTCAGCCAGGTCAACCAGTTCACGAATGGCATTATCGTCTTCGGTGACCAACACTTTTTCTGCATTGATGGCAATCAACGTGCCCTTGCATAACACGCCGCCGGGCCATAAAGATTCCAAAGCGTGAGCCATATTACGCCAGCCGAGAATATTCAGATGCCGGATACGGTATTCCGGCACCATCAACGTCGTTTTCATGATGTTTTGTCAGGAGTTTGAAGTGGTAGAAACCTGAGCCGCTGGGCGAAGTGGTGTTTTCACCAACCCGCTCACGTCAAATAGCCAGTAAAGCAGCTTAGCTGCGACCAGGCAGGCACCAAAGATAACCATAAAGAACACCACCCGCGAACCAAAGGCATCCAGCCCTTCGCGCGCAAGCACAATCATGTTAAAAATGGCCCCAAAGCAAAAACTGTGCAGTATCGCAGTAACATAGCGGTTTTCGCTGTTTTGCCCCAACGTATACAGCCAGTCAAACCATTTAATGATCCCCCCAACAGCTATTGCCCCCAGGGGAATAAAACCCACGCCGCCCATCACCAATAATGAGCCGATAAGGGTTGGGGATATTGCCAGCCCTGAATGGTTATTCAATACATCCCAGGTGAAGTAATTGGCAGTATTCAGTACCAGATGCGGGCGATCCGGCCACAGCCATGAAGGGATAAAAACATAAAAATCACGCCATAGCGGCGCCACTCCCTGGAAATGGATCTCACCATAGTGCTGTATCAGCAGCGCCAGGTTCTCCCAGGGTGAGAAGGTATCCCGTGTTAAATACAGGAAGGTATAGAATGCTTCAGCTCCGCGGACATCAAGCCCATAACGCTTCAGTGCCAGCCAGAACATACCAACGACACCAAGAACCCCTGCGCATGCCAGCATCCACAATGTTATCCAGCCGCGAATCAGCCCAATAAACAGGAAAATAGCAAATGCGATAATAATATTTGCCCGGGTACCACCCACAATCACATATGTCAGCAAGCCAAAACCGACCGTACTGATCAGGAAAAACAGCCAGGCGCGTTTGGTTTGGTACAGGGAATAAACCACCAGCATGGCAGGAATAAAGAAATAAAAGAAACGCTTAAGCGCCACACCCGACACTTCGCTTGAAAAGATTTGGCTGTAAGACTGCAAACGGAACAACAGGAAACCATTGTGGGCAAAGAAAATACCCAGCGTCACCAGCGAAATCACCATCAGCAACCCACAAGTAAGCTGGGTTTCTACACGGTTCATGCGGAAAAAAGGCTGAGTGGGGGCAGATGTCTTCTTCAGGCGGGTTTTATAAACCACGTAATAAATGGCATAAAAACTGGTGGAGGACAGTAACGCCTGCAGCAGAATACCCGGCGGCGCAACATCGGTATTAAAACGAAAATAGAGCGTACAGGTAAGCGGGAAGCCGAAATAAAACGTCAGCAAAAACAACAAAGAAAAAAAGACATTAAAGCTAAAACGCACCCGACGGAACTCCTGTAACGTCAGCGTGCCAATAAACAGGATGGATAGCAGCCAGACAATAAACAGGCCGCCAAACTCAACCAGACTCATGCCAAATCTCCCGAGGCAAGGTGAATAACGTGTTTCCAGCCCGCAATATAGGCAGGATTAAAAAATGCGATAGTGTTTTTATCTACCAGCGAGAGCTCGCGCTGTGCTTCACGAATCAGCGCCTCTGTCAGCGTATCATCGCTGAACAGGACTGGTACATGTTGTTCGGCCATATCCCGCCAGAAAGGGTTCTTGCGGCTCAGTACACAGGGTATTCCAGCCTGAATCAACAAGCATAGTGTACCAATCCCTTGCTGGCGTTCAAAAATGAAATAGCCCAGGTCGCACTGGCGTAACAGCGCAAGGTAATCATCAAATGCCAGCCTGTCCTGCAAAATCGTAATATTCCCGGCAGAAAACAGTGACTGCCCCGCTTCGGTAACAGTATCAATATAAGCCTGGTTATTGGGTGGGTACCCCATTGGCACCACCACCTGAACGGTATCACCAAATTGCTTATGCACCGCCTTTAGCGCGGCAATATGGGCATTGGTCGGGTCGCCAGAGTTCCCCACCAACACGGTGAGCGGCCCAGTTTTATGCGTGCGTTCCAGCGCATTAAGCGCCGGGTCCATACGGGTTGGGAAATAGAGCAACTCGCCAGGTACTCGTGGTGCACGCGACTGGAAATAATCCAGATCTCCCCGGGTTGCAAACACCCGCCCTACCCGGCGTTGCGCCAGGCGGCGTAACAGGTAAAACAACCGGTAACGAAGACTGCGCGATGTTTCATACAGATCAGCCCCCCAGATGTGCCACCAGGCCTGATGGCGCTTAATCGCCCCGAAAAGCAATGCCAGCCAGATTCCCGGGTTAAATTGCCCGTGGAAAAAGAAACGCAGTTCACGGCGTTGCTTTGCCTGTTGTTTTACTGCTTCACACAAGGCTTTTTTTGACGAGAAACACGTTATATCCAGCGCAGGGTACTGCGCTGCAATGCCAGGCTCAGACGAGACGACAAAAAAAGTACGGCTCGCAACTGAGACATCGGCAAGTTGTTCGCTAAAAAATGTGAGAACAGTTTGGTTATGGTGCGGGATATCCGAACCTAACACATGAATCAGAGTAGTCATTGTCTGCGCCAGATAAAAAATACGCTGCAACAAAGCGCGAAATAAACAAGATAAGTTGCCATATAGGCCTGCGCGGCACCCAGTGCACCATGGGCCGGAATAAGCCAGTGAGAAAAACCTGTTAGCAAGGCGAACTGGCTGACTTCCGTCAGCAAATAACAACGCAGTGAAGCTTTCGCAATAACCAGATAGCCAAAGACATAAGCACTGACCTTTAATACGTCCCCGGTCAGTTGCCAGGCAAACAAATCACGCATTGCGGCAAACTGGTGAGAAAACAGCAACCAGATAGCGAAATCCCGCAGTAACCAGACCATAAAACTGGCAAACATCACCGCCGGGATAACAAACCGGAATGCTTTACCTAACTCACGAGCAATATCGCTTTTTTCCGTTAGCCGCGACAAGGTCGGAAGTAAATAGACGCTAAATGATGCGGTAATAAACTGCAGGTAGGCATCTGAGATACTGGTTACCCCTTGCCAGATACCCACTGCTTCCCATGAGTAATGCGCGGCCAGCAAGTTACGCATCATTACCCAGGCAACAGGCAACGTGACAGTCGTCATCAGCGCCATGATAGTAAAACGTGCATACAGGCGGCTCTGCGCGCTATCCCAACGGGGTCGGAACCAGGCCAGCGGGATTCGCCCCCTGCGCCATAACACCCAGGACGCAGGTAAAGCAATCAGCGCCGGCACCAGCGCAATCCCCAATAACGCGCCGTGGTAACCGCCCAGCCGGTAGCAAACATAATAAGCTACAACGCCAACAACACTCCCGGCCATCAATGCCAGTGCATTCCCGGCTGCATCCCGAAAACCTTTGAGTACAGCCAGGACCAGGTTTGCCCAGGCTATGCCCATTTGTACCAGAGCCACCAGGCAAATCAGCCCCTGATAATCACCGGAACCAAACAAAGCAATACTGACGGGCCGGGCAGCCAAAACAAAGAAAACCGCGAGCAAAGCCGAAAAGCCAAGAACAATAGCCGATGCACTGCCTACCACTCGCTGTAATGCGGGGTTGTCCTGATGATGCTGAGCAACACTTCGTGTCACACCATTAAAAATCCCGGCCCCCGCCATTACACCTAATACAGTAACCAGTTGGCGAAAGTTCCCGGCAAGGCCGACACCGGAAGGGCCATATGAAACCGCCAGTAATTTAACGACTAATAAACCTGCAGCTATCTTGACCAGTGTGGACGCAGCGGTCCACACACTTGCTCTGGCTAATGACATCAGGAGAAGTAACTCAACAGCGTAGTAATAACCGTGCGCTGGTTAACTGGAGCCAGGTTATAGAATAAAGGCAACCGCAGCAGACGCTCACTTTCTGCTGTAGTGAAGCGGTCTTCTCCATTAAATTCGCCAAAACTCAGGCCTGCCGGGCTGGAATGCAACGGAATGTAATGGAAAACAGCCAGGATCTCTGCTTCTTTCAAAAACGCAATCAGCGCATTGCGATCATCCATATCGCGCAATTTGATGTAGAACATATGCGCATTATGGCGGCAGTCTGCCGGGATGGTGGGTAACTCAATGCGCCCCGCACGCGCCAGAGGCTCCAGAGCGCGGAAATAGTTGTTCCACAGAGCAACACGCTGTTCATTGACCCGGTCAGCCACTTCCAGTTGCGCCCACAGGTAAGCCGCTTGCAGGTCTGCCATCAGGTAACTTGAGCCAATATCGCGCCAGGTGTACTTATCTACCTGCCCACGGAAGAACTGGCTACGGTTGGTGCCTTTTTCACGAATGATTTCAGCGCGTTCAACCAGTGATGCATCGTTAATCAGCGTTGCACCACCTTCACCACCAGCAGTGTAGTTTTTGGTTTCATGGAAACTAAAGCAGCCAATATGGCCAATGGTCCCCAGTGCCCGGCCTTGCCAGCTCGACATTACGCCCTGAGCCGCATCTTCAATCACATAGAGATTATGTTGTTCTGCAAGACGCATAATGGTGCCCATTTCGCAGGCAACACCCGCGTAATGAACCGGCACAATCGCACGGGTTTTCTCGGTAATGGCAGCTTCAATTTTCGTTTCATCAATATTCATCGTATCCGGACGAATATCGACAAACACGATTTTTGCCCCACGCAGCACAAAGGCATTAGCCGTGGAGACAAAAGTAAATGAAGGCATTATCACTTCATCGCCCGGCTGAATATCAATCAGCATGGCGGCCATTTCCAGTGATGCAGTACAGGATGGCGTTAACAGGACTTTCTTACAGGAAAAGCGATGCTCCATCCATTGCTGGCAGCGGCGAGTAAACCCGCCATCACCACATAACTTCCCGCTTTCCATCGCAGATTGCATATATTCAAGTTCAGTTCCCACTATGGGTGGGGCATTAAAAGGAATCATCTTTTCTCACCTGTAGAGCCAGTACGCTGTGCCAACTGGCTGCGCACCACTTAAAACATAGCGGCGCAACGCGGGCAAATTGCCAAACTGCGTTGCGACATGTAAGCCTGTTATTTTTTGCTGCCAGCACCAGTTTTGTGCCAGCTCCATTAACACTGCGCCTGCGCCCTTCCCCCCCAACAGCCCAATTCTTGCCTGGTTGCCGGGTAACCGCCGTAACGTAACAAACCCTGAGATCAAACCTGTGGCATCGTAAGCCAGCAGGCAAACATCATCAAACGTGCCCCGCACTGCATTTTCCACCCACTGCCCATAAAAACGCCCGCTTTCGCCAGGCGCATACCATGGCGTACCAAAACGGCTGTGAGTGAACAATGTTGCAGCTAAAGTACGCAACGCAGGAATATCATGTTCCCTGGCAATAGGAAGTGCCTCAGACTGCCCGGCTGGAAGTAAACCAACGCTCAGCACAAAATCCATTTCTGCTTCTACCACCTGAAACCCCAGCGCCTGCAAAGCTGGCAGCCGCGCGGTGTCAGCAGCATCAATTTTTGCCTGAACCCGCGGCCAGTGCGCTAATTGCGCCACAGTAAGTGGCGCAGCAGAATCAGAAAAATGGATAATTCCCGAATGAATGTTGAAAAAGGTGCTTTCCCATTCAAGGGGTTCAACGCTTGCGTGAATAACCACGTAACAACTCCAGCAGGTATTGGCCGTACCCAGTCTTCGCCAGAGCCTGTGCTGCACGACGGACATCTTCGTCATCCAGCCAACCGTTACGCCAGGCTATCTCTTCAAGACAGGCAATTTTGAAACCCTGCCGCTTTTCTACTGTTTGCACAAAAGAGCTGGCTTCCAGCAGGCTGTCGTGAGTACCGGTATCCAGCCAGGCAAAACCACGGCCCAGCTTTTCCACTGACAGTTCACCCTGTTCCAGATACATTTGGTTAATTGAGGTAATTTCCAGCTCGCCACGCGGTGACGGCTTCACCTGGCGGGCATAGTCCACTACCTTGTTGTCATAGAAATACAACCCGGTGACTGCCCAGTTGGATTTTGGTTTTTGCGGCTTTTCTTCAATAGACAGCGCTCGAAAATTATCGTCAAAATCCACAACGCCAAAACGCTCAGGGTCCATCACCTGGTAGCCAAAGACTGTCGCGCCTTGCTTACGTGAAGCGGCATGATGCAGTTTGGGGCTGAACCCCTGGCCAAAAAAGATATTATCGCCAAGAACCAGGCAAGAGGCCTCGCCTTCGAGGAAGGTTTCACCAATCAGAAAAGCTTGTGCCAGCCCATCGGGGCTTGGCTGTTCAGCATAACTCAGGTGTACGCCAAACTCCTCACCGGAGCCTAACAAACGTTGAAAATAAGGTTTATCTTCCGGTGTTGTAATGATGAGAATGTCGCGAATTTTCGCCAGCATCAGCACAGACAACGGGTAGTAAATCATGGGTTTGTCGTACACAGGTAACAACTGCTTGGAGACGCCACGCGTAATGGGGTGCAGGCGTGTTCCCGTTCCCCCAGCCAGAATAATCCCCTTCATGAGTTACTCCTTCTCTTTACCAGCCAGACCCAAACGTTGGCCCTGATAGGAGCCATCCTGCACCTGTTGCCACCACGCTTTATTCGACAAATACCAGGTCACCGTTTTGCGCATCCCGCTGTCAAATGTCTCCTGGGGTAGCCAACCCAGTTCACGGGCAATTTTGCCAGCATCAATGGCATAACGCACATCGTGCCCGGGTCTGTCGGCCACAAATGTGATTAAGTCACGATAATGGCAGACACCCGCGGGTTTCTCAGGCACCAATTCTTCAAGGAGAGCGCAAACCGTTTCAACCACGTCCAGGTTAGTACGCTCGTTATGGCCGCCAATATTCCAGGTTTCACCGGTTTTACCTGTGGTTGCCACCAGGTACAGCGCCCTGGCATGGTCATCAACATACAGCCAGTCGCGTATTTGTTGCCCGTCGCCATACACCGGCAGCGGTTTTCCTGCCAGGCCATTAAGAATGGTCAGTGGTATAAGCTTTTCCGGGAAATGGTACGGCCCGTAGTTATTCGAACAGTTAGTCACGACAACAGGCAGGCCATAAGTCCGGGACCAGGCGCGAACTAAATGATCACTGGCAGCTTTGGACGCACTGTATGGGCTGCTGGGCGCATAAGGTGTTTGTTCGGTGAAGAAGCCGTTGCTGTCGTGCAGATCACCATAGACTTCATCGGTAGAAATATGGTGGAAACGGAATGCCTGCTTTTTAACTGGCTCCAGAGTTTGCCAGTAGTGGCGTGCTGCTTCCAGCAAGGTATAAGTGCCAACAATATTGGTATCGATAAACGCAGCCGGGCCATCAATAGAGCGGTCCACATGGCTTTCTGCAGCAAGGTGCATCACGATATCTGGCTGGTATGTATCCAGAATACGCGCCATCTCAGGCCCGTTGCCAATATCAGCCTGTTCAAATGCAAACCCCGGTAATGATGCAACCGGCGCCAGGGATGACAGGTTACCCGCATACGTCAGTTTATCCACCACCACCACGGAATCCCGGGTTTGTTCAAGGATATAACGCACCACGGCAGAGCCGATAAAACCGGCTCCTCCTGTCACCAATATTTTTCTCATCGCCAGACTCCTTTTGTATCCACCACCCAGCGCTGTTGAATTGCCTCCGGGGCAACCGCACGGAATGGGGCGTGATCCACTAACATAACCAGAATATCGGCATGTTTTAGTGCATCCTGAGTCTCTGTTAGTTGGCAATGAGCCAAACTGTCCGGTAACTGGTGAATATTAGGTTCCACCACCAGCGTTGTTCCACTATGCCACTCGGCAATTAACCGGGTGATTTCCATGGCCGGGCTTTCCCGCAAATCGTCGATATTGGGTTTAAATGCCAGACCAAAACAGGCAATAGTGAGTTCACTGGCTTTGCGGCCACTCTCTACCAGGCAATCGGCCAGCGTCGCTTTCACCCGTTCAATAACCCAGTGCGGTTTGTAGTCGTTCACTTCGCGTGCAGTGCGAATCAGGCGAGCCTGCTGGGGATTTTGTGAAACAATAAACCAGGGATCCACTGCAATACAGTGCCCACCAACGCCCGGGCCGGGTTGCAGAATGTTGACTCGCGGGTGGCGGTTGGCAAGGCGAATCAGTTCCCACACATTAATGCCCTGTTCGGCACAAATCAGTGACAGTTCGTTCGCAAATGCGATATTGACATCACGGAAACTGTTTTCAGTCAGTTTGCACATCTCGGCAGTGCGGGCATTGGTCACCACACACTCCCCTTCCAGAAAGATGTTATACAAGGCACTGGCACGAGCGGAGCAGGTTGGCGTCATCCCACCAATTACGCGGTCGTTCTTGATCAGTTCCACCATGACCTGGCCGGGTAACACGCGTTCAGGGCAATAGGCAATATTCACATCCGCCTTATCACCAGCTTGTTGTGGAAACGTGAGATCAGGGCGCAGCGCTGCCAGCCAGTGAGCCATTTGCTCGGTACTGCCTACCGGGGATGTAGATTCCAGAATAACCAGAGCCCCTTTTCTCAGTACCGGCGCAATGGATTCGGCCGCCGCTCTGACAAAACGCATATCTGGTGCGTGAGCATCTTTAAATGGTGTGGGAACCGCAATCAGGTAAGCATCCGCTTCAACTGGTGTCTGTGATGCCCGTAAATAACCATCCTGAACGGCCTGTTTCACCACGAGATCCAGTTCAGGTTCGACAATATGAATTTCCCCACGATTGATGGTCTCAACAGCATGCGCATTGATATCTACGCCAATAACCTGTTTTTGCCGTGAGGCAAATGCTGCCGCCGTGGGTAACCCAATATAGCCAAGACCAATCACGGATATGGTAGAAAAATTCATAATGTTACCTGGTTGTTTTTTAACGCGGTTAAAATACGCTGGCATGCCATGCCATCCCCATAAGGGTTATGCGCTTTGCTCATTTGCTGGTAAGCAGCATCCTGTGTCAGTAACTGTGTGACAGCAGCAACGATGTTGTTTTTATCCGTTCCCACTAACTTCACTGTTCCGGCGTCAATTGCTTCAGGGCGCTCAGTGGTATCGCGCATTACCAGGACAGGTTTACCCAGTGAAGGGGCTTCTTCCTGAATTCCCCCTGAATCAGTCAGGATGAGCCAGGCATGGTTCATCAGCCACACGAAAGGCAAATAATCCTGAGGTTCAATCAGTGCCACGTTTTCAACATGCCCCAAAATTCGGGTTACGGGTTCACTGACATTAGGGTTCAAATGCACGGGATAGACAATTTGCACATCGGGCCAGTTAGCGGCGATGTCGGCCAGCGCATGGCAAATTTGTTCAAACCCACGACCAAAGCTTTCCCGGCGGTGCCCGGTTACCAGGATCGTCTTTTTCTCTTTATTAAGGAATGGGTAATGCTTTTCCATGCGCTGGCGCAGAGCGCTGTCCTGCAAAGCACGGTCGCTGACAGACAGCAACGCATCGATCACTGTATTCCCCGTAACAAAAATATGCCGGTCTGACACGTTTTCATGCAGCAGGTTTTGGCGGGCATTGTCTGTGGGGGCAAAATGATAATGTGCCAGCCGCCCGGTCAGTGTCCGGTTCGCTTCTTCCGGCCATGGGGAATAGAGGTCTCCAGTGCGCAACCCGGCCTCAACATGGCCTACAGGGATTCGCTGGTAAAATGCCGCCAGGCTGGTGGCCATGGTTGTGGTGGTATCGCCATGCACCAAAACCACGTCTGGCTGATACGACATCAGGATGGGTTTTAACCCCTCCAGGATTCGACAGGTGATTTCAGTTAACCCCTGGCCCGGCTGCATGATATTTAAATCATAATCCGGAGTGATTGAGAAAAGGTGCAGCACCTGATCCAGCATCTCCCGATGCTGGGCAGTGACACAAACTTTTGACTCAAAAAAGGGGTCATTTCCCAGAGCATGGACCAAAGGAGCCATTTTGATAGCTTCAGGTCGTGTGCCAAAAACGGTTAAAACTTTCACGTTTATTCTCTTTCTTTGGGAGACTTTATAACGGCGGTTCGCTATGCCTTACGGCGGGCCAGAGCCACTCCGGCCCCAACCAACGCACCAATAAAGCCCCACATTACTAATAAGAAAACACGCCGCGGGCTGTCCCGTTTAACCGGTTCTTCCGGTGTTCTCAGGTAGCGGTATGTTTGAAAGTTGTCATCAAGTACCGGCCCCACTGCCAGCGTAGCCAACATGGCGCGATTCTGCTCGTAATCCATATTGTAATCAGGCCCGGTTGCTTCCAGGTTTTCCAGTTGCGCTTTGAGTAGTGGGCGCCCCAACATAAATAATTCAGAAGGCGGGAGTTCCTCCGCAGGTGTCTCAGCCTGGTTGTGAGTAATGTTTTGCTGTTCCGCTATCGCCAGTGCTGCCTGAATGTTATGCAGCTTGCGCTGATACACCGCTTTCGCCACTGCATCCTGGCGCTTAATTTGCGCCTGCATCTGTACGGTACGAGCGGCCCATGCACCTTTCAGCTCCCCATTAAGATGGTGAGCAGCCCGCTGGCTGGCAAAAGCAATGTACTGGCGTAACAGATTATTCGCTGATGGAGCATTCTCAGCCACCAGACGGGTGTTGTCGTTGGTGTTATGCGCTGGGTCTGCAGGTGTAAACTGGATATTGTTAATCAGTTCATCCAGCAATGCCGCGTTATTATGGCTGTTACTGGTCTGGCGCTGTTTGTAATAGTCGGTCTGCAACCAAAACGCCCGCCGGGTATCCCAGGAAGACAACTGCATCACGAATTCTTTATAGGCCTCGGCCATTGGTGAAGGCTGGTCGGGCGAAATCAGTGATGACTTAATATCCAGATTTTGCAAAAACTGCTGTTGGGAATAGAAGCTGTTCAGCATATTGACCGTTGGCTGGTCCGTAATTGCGGTGGCACTCCACTCTTGTTTGGCAAGAAAGCTGTAGACAAGCGCCAGCAACCCAAACAGCACGGCGACACCGGCAATCCATGTTTTCCCTGCCCACAGAGTGCGAAACAGTTCACGGATATCCAGTTGGTTATCCACCCCATATTGCTCATCAGTTGACTCTTGTCTCATTGTTTTCCCGAAAATTATTTGGTTAACGTTGGATTACGGTGAGAGCTACGACGAATACGCCGTTTGACACGTTTGATGAAACGCACCACTTTCCATGCGCGTTTTATACAGTAGCCGTACAGCAGAAACGCAGGCAGAAAACACATCAACATGCCCCATTCCGGCATCAGTTGGAAATATTCACACAGGACGCCGAAGGTGGCTAACAAAGCGGCCGCCAGGGTTATCAGGACAAATGCCTGCCGGGACGAAAAACCAGCCCGCATTATCAGGTGGTGAATATGCTGCCGGTCAGGTGAAAAGGGGCTCATGCCTTTCCGTAGCCGACGATACATAATGGCAACCATATCCATCAGCGGAATAGCGATTATCCACAACGCGGTAACCGGGTTAACCGGTGGGTTCTCTCCCTGTGTGGTTTCCAGCAATATCCAGATAATGGTAAAACCAATCAGGGTACTGCCCGCATCGCCCATAAATACTTTATACCGGCGGCCTAATACACCCAGGTTGAGCAGAATGTATGGCATGATGGCGGCAATCATGGCGAAGCACCACATCGCCAGGCTCACCTGGCCGTTAAACCACAGGATGATACCCAGCGCAGCGAAAGAGACGCTGGACAACCCACCCAGCAGGCCATCAATGCCATCAACCATGTTAAAGGCATTGATAGCAGCCCACACCGCGAATAAAGTCAGAAAATAACCGAAGGGGCCAAGTTCCATTTCCCACGCGCCAAACAAATGGCCCAGGCTGCTCAGATACAAATTGCCCATCACCATTATGACAATGGCGATAGCGGCCTGAACAAAAGCGCGGAACTTCACGCTGATGTCAAACCGGTCATCAAGTGCGCCGACCAGCACCAGAATACCCGAGCAGATCAGGTAAAGTTTTGCATGGGGAACGTAGTAAAGAGAATTGACGCTGGCGACAAGAAACGCCGCACAAATGCCGACATAGACAGAGATACCGCCGACTAAAGGGACGAGCCCCTGGTGCCGTTTACGGTAATTAGGACGGTCTACCAGACCAATCCGTTTTGCCATTTTTCTGGCAAAAAAGAGGAAAGCGAAAGTGAAGAAAAAGACATACAGGATGTCCGTACTCATACCGAGTAGATTCACGTTAAATAACTCTCTGCGCTACATGCACAAGCAAAGGGCACTATTGTAATACGCAAAAAATGTCGAAGGTATCCGAAATCCTCTTACTTCTTTTTGCTTCCACTGCCCGGATGTTACCAGCCTCGATTGCTGGCGATGGAATTATAGCAGATAAAGAAAAACGCCACGTCAATGCGTGGCGTTTCCCCGAGTTGACCTGAAATTATGAGCGTTTCATCATGTCGAAGAAATCATCATTGGTCTTCGTCATCGCCAGCTTGTTAATCAGGAACTCCATTGCGTCAATTTCACCCATCGGGTGGATAATTTTACGCAGGATCCACATTTTCTGCAGTTCTTCAGAAGTGGTCAACAGCTCTTCTTTACGGGTACCGGAACGGTTGTAGTCAATTGCCGGGAAGACGCGTTTTTCCGCAATCTTACGGGACAAGTGCAGTTCCATGTTACCGGTGCCTTTAAATTCTTCGTAGATAACCTCGTCCATTTTGGACCCGGTATCAATCAGCGCAGTTGCGATGATTGTCAGGCTTCCGCCTTCTTCAACGTTACGCGCAGCACCGAAGAAACGTTTCGGGCGATGCAATGCATTCGCATCCACACCACCAGTCAGGACTTTACCTGAAGCCGGTACCACGGTGTTATAAGCACGCGCCAGACGGGTAATGGAATCGAGAAGAATGATAACGTCTTTTTTATGTTCAACCAGGCGTTTTGCTTTCTCAATAACCATTTCAGCAACCTGAACGTGGCGGGAGGCTGGTTCGTCAAACGTAGACGCGACCACTTCGCCTTTTACCAGACGCTGCATTTCGGTTACTTCTTCCGGACGTTCGTCAATCAGCAGAACCATCAGCACGCAATCAGGGTGGTTATAAGCAATACTCTGAGCAATATTCTGCAGCAGCATTGTTTTACCCGCTTTTGGCGGTGCCACAATCAAACCACGCTGGCCACGGCCAATCGGGGATGCCAGATCCAGAACACGTGCGGTGAGGTCTTCTGTTGAGCCGTTACCACGCTCCATACGCAAACGTGAGTTGGCGTGCAGTGGAGTCAGGTTTTCAAACAGAATCTTGCTACGGGCGTTTTCTGGTTTGTCGTAGTTAACTTCGTTAACTTTCAGCAACGCGAAATAGCGTTCACCTTCTTTCGGCGGACGAATCTTACCTGAGATAGTGTCCCCGGTACGGAGGTTGAAACGGCGGATTTGGCTGGGAGAAACGTAGATGTCATCAGGACCGGCGAGGTAGGAGCTGTCTGCAGAGCGGAGGAAACCGAAACCATCCTGCAATATCTCCAGTACACCGTCACCAAAGATATCTTCCCCGCTTTTCGCATGCTGCTTGAGAATAGCGAAGATGATGTCCTGCTTGCGCATACGGGCAAGGTTTTCCAGCCCCATATTTTCGCCGAGAGTAATCAGCTCAGAAACCGGCGTATTCTTTAATTCGGTAAGATTCATAGTGGTGGGTTCTTAAACTCGGGGTAAATCTCGAACTTAGTATCATGAAATGGTATGGAAGGGTTCATCCATGCCTGTTAATAGTTGCCGCTTATGTCTGACCGCTGCCTGGTTGAGGAAAAACACAGAACTGATTCGATGAGACGGAATAAGGGGACAACCCTGAATAAATAACTTAGCTTACAAAAAACGTTTAATACAGAATTTGCAAGGCTTTAGGGGTATTACAAGATTCAAACGAAAGACATGTTCAAAAGAAGTTAGCCATAACTTAGCACGACAAATGCCGGGCGTCCAGCAGTCCACAACATTTATGGAAAACTGGATGCGCCGGCAAGGCAAAATTATGCCAGGTTCGCGTCCAGAAACTCTTTCAGCTGACCTTTAGACAATGCGCCAACTTTCGTTGCAGCGACTTCACCGTTTTTGAACAACAGCAGGGTCGGAATACCACGGATACCGTATTTCGGAGCCGTGCCTGGGTTCTGATCGATGTTCAGTTTGGCAACAGTCAGTTTGCCCTGATACTCATCAGCAACTTCATCCAGAATCGGGGCGATCATTTTGCAAGGACCACACCATTCTGCCCAAAAGTCAACCAGAACTAACCCATCAGCTTTTAGCACATCCGTGTCGAAACTGTCGTCGGTCAGGTGAATAATTTTATCGCTCATGTTTTACTCCACAAGATTATGCCTGGGTGGTTGGTGTAGCATTAACCAACACAAAGGTTGACTTTATTTCACCGGATACGCTTTCGTAAAGCAATAGTTAGCTGATATTCTATCACCCTTATGAGCAAAACACATTTAACCGAACAGAAGTTTTCCGACTTCGCCCTGCACCCTCAGGTGGTAGAAGCCCTTGAAAAAAAAGGGTTCTATAACTGCACGCCTATTCAGGCACTGGCACTTCCGCTGACTTTAGCCGGGCGGGATGTTGCGGGGCAGGCGCAAACCGGTACAGGCAAAACGATGGCGTTTTTAACGTCAACGTTTCATTTTTTACTCTCCCACCCTGCACCAGAAGGTCGCCAGACTAACCAGCCGCGCGCATTAATTATGGCGCCAACCCGTGAACTGGCGGTGCAAATTCACTCTGATGCGGAACCACTCGCTGCGGCAACTGGCCTCAAAATGGGCCTGGCTTATGGTGGCGATGGTTATGATAAACAGCTCAAAGTGCTGGAACAGGGTGTTGATATTCTGATTGGCACAACCGGTCGTCTTATCGACTACGCCAAACAGAATCACATCAATCTGGGCTCAATTCAGGTAGTGGTACTGGATGAAGCAGATCGCATGTACGATCTTGGCTTTATCAAAGATATACGTTGGCTGTTCCGCCGTATGCCGGCTGCCACGGAACGCCTCAACATGCTGTTCTCAGCAACCTTATCTTACCGGGTGCGTGAACTGGCATTTGAGCAAATGAACAATGCTGAATATGTTGAAGTGGAACCGGAACAGAAAACCGGCCACCGCATTAAAGAAGAACTGTTCTACCCGTCCAATGAAGAAAAAATGCGTTTGCTCCAGACACTGATTGAAGAAGAGTGGCCGGAACGCGCAATTATTTTCGCCAACACCAAACACCGTTGCGAAGAAATCTGGGGGCATCTTGCCGCCGATGGCCACCGTGTCGGTTTACTGACTGGCGACGTCGCGCAGAAAAAACGCCTGCGCATTCTGGACGAATTCACGCGTGGTGACCTGGACATTCTGGTAGCTACTGATGTTGCCGCTCGCGGTCTGCACATCCCGGCTGTTACCCATGTGTTCAATTATGATTTACCGGATGACTGCGAAGACTATGTGCATCGCATTGGCCGTACCGGGCGTGCTGGCGCCAGTGGGCACTCCATCAGCCTTGCCTGTGAAGAGTACGCGCTGAACCTGCCTGCGATTGAAACGTATATTGGGCACTCAATTCCGGTGAGCAAATACAACCCGGATGCACTGTTATCTGAGTTGCCGCCGCCAAAACGTTTAACCCGTCCGCGTCCAAACGGCCAACGCCGTGGTGGTGCGCCGCGTAACCGCCGTCGTCAGGGTTAATGACTATGCGCAGCCCAACCTCACTCTATGCCGCTATTGATCTGGGTTCCAACAGTTTCCATATGCTGGTCATACGCGAGGTGGCTGGCAGCATTCAAACGCTATCCCGCATCAAACGTAAAGTTCGTCTTGCTGCCGGCCTGAACAGCAACAATGCGCTTTCTCAGGAGGCGATGGAGCGGGGATGGCAATGCCTGAAGTTGTTCGCTGAACGCCTGCAGGATATTCCTGGGGCTCAAATCAGGGCTGTGGCCACCGCAACCTTGCGCCTGGCAACCAACGCCGGTGAATTTATTCACCAGGCCGAACAGATCCTGGGTTGCCCGGTTCAGGTTATTAGTGGTGAAGAAGAAGCCCGCCTGATTTACCAGGGTGTGGCACATACCACAGGTGGAGCAGATCAACGCCTGGTGGTGGATATTGGTGGTGCCAGTACTGAACTGGTTACTGGGAGCGGCGCGCAGGCCACATCGTTATTCAGTTTGTCGATGGGTTGTGTCACCTGGCTGGAACGGTATTTCACCGACAGAGTTCTTGCCAGGGAAAACTTTGATGCTGCAGAGCAGGCAGCCAGCGAAGTCCTCCAGCCAGTTATTGGTGAATTGCAACGCCATGGCTGGAAAGTTTGTGTCGGTGCTTCAGGCACGGTTCAGGCGCTTCAGGAAATCATGATGGCGCAGGGCATGGATGAGCGTATTACGCTAAACAAACTCCAGCAGTTAAAACAACGCGCCATTTTGTGTGGCCGCCTGGAGGAGTTGGAGATTGAAGGGCTGACTCTGGAACGCGCGCTGGTTTTTCCGAGTGGTCTTGCCATCCTGATTGCCATCTTTAAAGCACTGAACGTAGACTGTATGACGCTTGCTGGCGGCGCACTGCGTGAAGGCCTGGTATACGGTATGTTGCACCTTACCGTTGACCAGGATATCCGCCAGCGGACACTGCGTAACATTCAACGCCGCTTTATGATTGACGCAGAACAGGCAGATCGTGTCGCTGCACTGTCTGGCCAGTTTTTCGACCAGGTCGCAGCGCAATGGGCTTTAACCCCTTTAGATCGCGATTTACTGCACAGTGCCTGCCTGTTGCATGAAATTGGCTTAAGTGTGGATTTCAAACGTGCCCCACAACATGGTGCGTACCTGGTTCGCAACCTTGATTTGCCGGGCTTCACGCCAGCACAGAAAACCTTGCTGGCAACGCTGTTGCTTAACCAGACAAACCCGGTTGACCTTTCGGCCCTCAATCAACAAAACGCCATTGCCCCACGTGATGCAGAACGGTTATGTCGCCTGCTGCGCCTGGCTATTATTTTCGCCGGGCGGCGCCAGGATGAATCCCTCGCAGGAGTTAAGCTTGCGGTGAACCTGGATGCACTGGCAATACACCTGCCTGACGGCTGGCTGGCGGCACACCCGCTGTGTGCGGAGTTACTCGAGCAAGAAGAGCACTGGCAAAGCTATGTTCACTGGCAACTGGCACTTAACTAATTGCCTTTTTCACGCGCTTTTGCCAGTTGTGCTTTCAGGTGGGCCAGGTGACCCTGGCCTTTCTGCATACGTTCTTGTGCACTGACAACCTTCCGTTCCGTTTCCCACAGCAAGTCGTCCTGCGGCAGTTCCAGTAAAAAACGGCTCGGCTCAGGGCGAACCAATTCCCCAAATTGCCTGCGTTCCCGGCACAACGTAAAGAACAGCTCTTTTTGCGCACGAGTAATCCCTACATAGGCCAGACGACGTTCTTCGTCGATATTATCTTCATCAATACTGCTCTGGTGGGGTAATAACCCTTCTTCCATGCCAACCAGGAAAACATAAGGGAACTCAAGACCTTTTGATGCATGCAGTGTCATGAGCTGTACCTGGTCCTGCTCATCTTCGCTTTCGCCACGCTCCATCATGTCGCGCAGGGTGAAACGCGTGACCACCTGGGTCAATGTCATTGGCTCTTCGATATCAGAACCTTCGAGCATTTCCGTCATCCAGGTAAATAACTGGTTCACGTTTTTCATCCGCATTTCTGCAGCTTTTGGACTGGGTGAAGTTTCATATAACCAACTTTCGTAGTCCATACCATGGATCAGGTCGCGCACCGCCACTACTGGCTCACGCTCCACCTTACGCATCACATCATCCAGCCAGTGGGTAAAACGCCCCAGTGCTTCACGACCACGCCCTGACAGGGTTTGCTCCAGGCCGAGATCGAAACTGGCCGCAAACAGACTCTTGTTACGAACTGTTGCCCACTCACCCAACTTTTGTAATGTAGCCGGCCCAATTTCGCGCCGCGGCGTATTCACAATACGCAAAAAAGCGCTGTCATCATCCGGGTTGGTTAACACGCGCAAATACGCCAGCAAATCTTTGATTTCCGGGCGAGAGAAAAACGATGTGCCGCCAGAAATTTTGTAAGGAATACGGTTTTGCATCAGCAGCTTTTCGAATACCCGCGACTGATGGTTCCCACGGTATAAAATTGAGTAGTCTTTATATCCGGTCTTATTAATAAAATGGTGTGCAATAAGCTCCCCCACCACCCGCTCTGCTTCATGATCTTCGTTATTGGCGGTAATAACTTTCAGCTCCGGGCCGTAACCCAGCTCTGAAAACAGACGTTTTTCAAAAACGTGGGGGTTATTGGCAATGAGAATATTTGCAGCCTTCAGGATTCGCCCGGAAGAGCGGTAATTTTGCTCCAGCTTAATAACCTGAAGTGCCGGAAAGTCTTCGCTGAGCAGAACCAGGTTTTGTGGGCGGGCACCACGCCAGGAGTAAATTGACTGGTCATCATCGCCCACAACCGTAAAACGAGCACGGTTGCCTACCAGTAATTTAACCAGTTCATACTGGCTGGTGTTGGTATCCTGATATTCGTCCACCAGCAAATAACGAATACGGTTTTGCCAACGTTCCCGCACTTCTTCATTGCGTTTAAGTAACAGTGTTGGCAGTAAAATCAGGTCATCAAAATCAAGTACATTACAGGCTTTCAGATGGGTGTCGTACAGGCTGTAACAGTGTGCAAAAATGCGGTCACGTTCGCCCCGGGCCTGAGCCTGAACATCCGCCGGGCTCATCAGGGCATTTTTCCAGTTGGAGATAGTGGAAATCAGTTGCTGCAGAACCGTTTTATCTTCTTCAATCAGGCCCTGGGTAAGCTCTTTTAACAGCCCGGTCTGGTCGGTATCATCAAACAGCGAGAAATTCGCTTTCATGCCCAACGCAGCATACTCACGCTTAATAATTTCAAGGCCAAGCGTATGGAACGTTGAAATCATTAATCCCCGCGCTTCCTTACGCCCCAACGTTTGTGCCACACGCTCTTTCATTTCACGGGAAGCTTTATTGGTGAAGGTGACCGCCGCAATGTGCCGGGCCTGGTAACCACAGCCGCGGATCAGGTGAGCAATTTTATTCGTGATAACACGAGTCTTGCCAGAGCCTGCGCCCGCCAACACCAGGCAGGGACCTGTTACAAATTCGACGGCTTGTTGTTGGCTGGGATTTAAACGCATGGCTGAAGCTCACCTGGCTGATGGGGAAAAGGATTGTAGCAGAAAGCAGCGGCAGGATTTACCGCGAACTGGAAGGATAATGGTAAAGTAGCCCTAAGTATCTTACTCACCGGGGAAATAAATATGGCCCGCACGGCGGCAGCATTACACATTCTGGTCAGGACTGAGGCAAAAGCCCGGGAAGTCCTGGAAAAACTGGAGAAAGGGGCAAAATTCGACCAACTGGCTAAACGCTTTTCAACCTGCCCTTCTGGCCGCAACGGCGGGAATCTGGGTGAATTTGCCAAAGGAGCCATGGTTGGGCCGTTTGATAAAGCAGTCTTCAGTTGCCCACTGCTCAAGCCTTATGGCCCGGTAAAAACCCGCTTTGGCTACCATATTATTAAGGTGTTATACCGCCGGTAATATAACAACGCCCCGGCGGGTGCCGGGGCGTGACAGGCTACTCAGGCGCAACTGAATTAGCCAGCGACAGCGATACGTTTCATATCCGTCATGTAGCTACGCAGTTTCTTACCAACCACTTCGATTGGGTGGTTGCGGACCGCTTCGTTAACATCACGCAGCTGCGCGTTGTCAACGCTACCGGCAGCAATCGCTTTACCCAGGTCACCCGGTTGCAGAGTAGTCATAAACTCTTTCAGCAACGGAACCGCGGCATTGGCAAACAGGTAGTTACCGTACTCAGCAGTATCGGAAATTACCACGTTCATTTCATACAGGCGTTTACGTGCAATGGTGTTGGCAATCAGCGGAAGTTCATGCAGTGATTCGTAGTAAGCAGACTCTTCAATGATGCCTGAAGACACCATGGTTTCGAATGCCAGCTCAACCCCGGCTTTCACCATCGCAATCATCAGCACGCCATTGTCGAAGTACTCTTGTTCAGCGATTTTGCCTTCAAACTGCGGCGCAGTTTCAAATGCAGTTTGGCCGGTTTCTTCACGCCAGGTCAGCAGATTTTTATCGTCGTTAGCCCAGTCAGCCATCATCACGCGAGAGAACTCGCCAGAAATGATGTCATCCATATGTTTCTGGAACAGTGGAGCCATGATGGTTTTCATCTGCTCAGACAGTGCGAACGCACGCAGTTTCGCAGGGTTAGACAGGCGGTCCATCATCAGAGTGATACCACCCTGTTTCAGCGCTTCTGTCACTGTTTCCCAACCGAACTGAATCAGTTTTTCTGCGTATGCCGGGTCGGTGCCTTCGGCAACCAGTTTGTCAAAGCACAACAGCGAACCCGCCTGCAGCATACCGCACAGAATTGTCTGCTCGCCCATCAGGTCAGATTTCACTTCAGCAACGAAAGAAGACTCAAGGACACCAGCGCGATGGCCGCCAGTGCCTGCTGCCCAGGCTTTCGCGATTGCCATACCTTCACCTTTCGGGTCGTTTTCCGGGTGAACAGCAATCAGGGTTGGGACACCAAAACCACGTTTGTATTCTTCACGCACTTCAGTACCCGGGCATTTCGGCGCAACCATCACTACAGTGATGTCCTGACGAATTTTCTCACCTACTTCCACCACGTTGAAGCCGTGAGAATAGCCGAGTGCAGCACCTTGTTTCATCAGCGGCTGTACAGACTGAACAACTGAGGAGTGCTGTTTGTCCGGAGTCAGGTTAACCACCAGATCCGCCTGCGGGATCAAATCTTCGTAGGTCCCAACTTTAAAACCGTTTTCAGTCGCTTTACGCCATGAAGCACGTTTTTCAGCGATGGCAGCTGCACGCAGCGCATAAGACACATCCAGGCCGGAGTCACGCATGTTCAGACCCTGGTTCAGACCCTGAGCGCCACAGCCGACGATCACGATTTTTTTGCCTTTCAGAAAGCTGGCTTCATCAGCAAATTCATCGCGGCCCATAAAGCGGCATTTACCCAGTTGTGCCAGTTGCTGGCGCAGGTTCAGTGTATTGAAATAATTAGCCATCGTGTTGCTCCATCGGTGTGGTGTTGTGCGTTTTATTCTGATCGCGTGTGCTATAAGCATTGCGAATGATGCACTCACTATATGTCAGGAAATGCGTTGCTTAAATTGATATATTAACAACGTCACGTTGCGTTATATGCAACATCAACTTTCCGGGAGATAAGCGTATGGATTTACGCGATCTGAAAACGTTTTTACACCTGGCAGAAAGCCGCCATTTTGGCCGTAGCGCCCGGGCGATGCATGTCAGCCCCTCGACATTGTCACGCCAGATCCAACGCCTGGAAGAGGATTTGGGCCAGCCGCTGTTTATCCGTGACAACCGCACCGTGCAATTAACCGAAGCCGGTGAGGAGCTGCGCCAGTTTGCTCAGCAAACATTGTTGCAATACCAGCAGTTGCGCCATGCCATTGACCAGAAAGGGCCATCGTTATCGGGTGAGTTACACTTATTCTGCTCTGTCACGGCCGCATACAGCCATTTACCACCCATACTTGACCGCTTCCGGGCTGAGCACCCTTCCGTTGAAATTAAACTCACGACCGGCGACGCCGCAGATGCAGTAGAAAAAGTCGTGTCTGGCGAGGCAGATCTGGCCATTGCCGGTAAGCCGGAGCACCTCCCGGCAGCGGTGGCATTTTCTATTCTGGAACATCTTCCTGTTGCACTGATCGCACCGGCTTTGCCTTGCCCGGTACGTAATCAGGTGAGTGCCGAAGAGCCTGACTGGAGCACAATACCGTTCATTCTGCCCGACCAGGGGCCGGTACGCCGCCGTATTGAGTTATGGTTTCGCCGCCAGAAGGTGAGTAACCCGGCTATTTATGCCACGGTTGGCGGCCATGAAGCGATGGTCTCCATGGTTGCTCTGGGTTGTGGTGTTGCTCTTATCCCGGAAGTGGTACTGGATAACAGCCCGGAACCGGTTCGCAACAGGGTAATGATTCTGGACCGGAGCGATGAAAAAACGCCGTTCGAACTGGGTGTGTGTGTACAAAAAAAGCGGCTGCATGAGCCGCTTGTTGAAGCATTCTGGAAAATACTGCCAGGCAACTAACCCGCCAGGAAAAACCGAAAAGCCGGGTTATTGGTTTCGTTATGGCAATCATAGCCCAGCTCATGTAACCGGCTTTCAAAATCGGGTTCATGGCTGCCCAGTTCAAATGCCGCCAGCACACGACCAAAATCCGTTCCGTGGCTGCGGTAGTGGAACAGGGAAATATTCCAGTGGGTGCCTAATGTATGCAGGAATTTCAGCAACGCACCAGGTGATTCCGGGAATTCAAAGCTGTACAGGCGCTCCTGCAAAGGCTGAGAGGGGCGGCCACCAACCATATAGCGAACATGGAGTTTTGCCATTTCGTCATCTGACAAATCCACTACGCCATAACCGCCCTGCGTCAGGAGGTTAATTATCTCCTGGCGCTCTTCCAGACCCCGGCTGAGCCTGACACCAACAAAAATACAGGCTTCTTTGGCATCTGCGTAACGGTAGTTAAATTCAGTTACCGCACGCCCTCCGAGCAACTGGCAAAACTTAAGGAAGCTGCCTTTTGCTTCCGGAATAGTGACAGCCAGCAATGCTTCACGCTGCTCACCCAGCTCACAACGTTCAGAAACATAACGCAGACCATGGAAGTTTACGTTAGCTCCCGAAAGGATATGTGCCAGGCGCTCACCCCGGATACCATGCTGTTGCACGTACTTCTTCATCCCTGCCAGCGCCAGCGCACCAGAGGGTTCTGCCACGGCACGCACGTCTTCGAACAAATCTTTCATCGCGGCGCAAATGGCATCGCTGTCGACAGTGACAATATCATCGATATAAGCCTGACACAGGCGGAAGGTTTCATCGCCAATCCGCTTAACTGCCACACCTTCAGCAAACAGACCTACACGGGGTAAATCCACCGGATGCCCGGCATCCAGTGCCGCTTTCAGGCAGGCTGAATCTTCAGACTCAACAGCAATCACTTTAATTTGCGGCATCAGCTGTTTAATCAACACGGCGACGCCAGCAGCCAGACCGCCCCCACCAACCGGAACAAATATCCGGTCGATATGGGCATCCTGCTGCAGGAGTTCCATTGCCAGTGTGCCTTGCCCGGCAATGACAGCCGGGTGATCAAACGGAGGCACATAGGTGAAACCTTGCTGTTCAGAAAGCGCAATGGCCTTGGCTTTCGCCTCATCAAAGTTAGCACCGAACAACAGCACCTCACCGCCGAAACCACGCACTGCATCCACTTTGATGTCAGCAGTCGTCACTGGCATCACAATCAATGATTTGATCCCAAGACGCGTGGAGGATAACGCAACCCCTTGCGCATGATTACCCGCAGAGGCGGTAATCACACCATGGGACTTCTGCTCTTCCGTCAGGCTGGCGATCATGGCGTAAGCGCCACGCAGCTTAAAGCTGTGCACGGGTTGCCGGTCTTCACGTTTAACCAGAACCACGTTTTCCAGCCGGGCGGAGATTTTATCCATTTTCTGTAATGGCGTGACCTGAGCCACTTCATACACAGGGGCGCGCAGTACTGCGCGCAGATATTCTGCTCCCCCAGGAGTTGCTGACAGGGGCTGCGATTCAGACATGATCAGCCCCCCAGTTTGCTTTTATCACGAACAGCGCCTTTGTCGGCACTGGTGGCCAGGCTGGCATATGCACGTAACGCGAAGGAGACCTGGCGGTCACGGGCACGCGGTGTCCACGCCTGTGCGCCACGCGCTTCCTGTGCCTCACGGCGGGTAGCCAGCACCTGGTCAGTGACATCCAGTTGGATGCTGCGCTGAGGGATATCGATAGCAATCATATCGCCATCTTCAATCAACCCAATGTTCCCGCCATTCGCCGCTTCCGGAGAAACGTGCCCAATTGACAGACCAGAGGTGCCGCCAGAAAAACGCCCATCGGTAATCAGCGCGCAAGCCTTACCCAGCCCCATCGATTTCAGGAAACTGGTGGGATACAACATTTCCTGCATCCCCGGACCACCTTTAGGCCCTTCATAACGAATAACCACAACGTCACCCGCCACAACTTTACCGCCAAGAATAGCTTCTACGGCATCGTCCTGGCTTTCGTACACTTTAGCCGGGCCACGGAATACCAGACTGCCTTCATCCACACCCGCCGTTTTCACAATGCAGCCATTCTCAGCAAAGTTGCCATACAGCACAGCTAACCCGCCATCCTGGCTATAGGCATGTTCACGAGAACGAATGCAGCCATTTTCACGGTCGGTATCCAGGCTGTCCCAGCGGCAGGACTGTGAAAATGCCTGAGTGGTACGAATACCTGCAGGGCCTGCGGTATACATTGATTTTACGGCATCATCTTGTGTCGCCATCACATCATAAGCAGCCAGAGCGTCGCGCAGTGTGCCACCAAGAATGTTATTCACATCAGTGTGCAGCAGGCCAGCTCTGTCCAGCTCACCCAAAATACCCATTACACCACCTGCGCGGTGTACATCTTCCATATGATATTTCTGCGTACTGGGGGCCACTTTGCACAGTTGAGGTACTTTGCGGGATAACCGGTCGATGTCTTCCATGGTGAAATCAACTTCCGCTTCCTGCGCCGCCGCCAGTAAGTGCAATACGGTGTTAGTAGAACCACCCATCGCAATATCCAGCGTCATCGCATTCTCAAAAGCCGCTTTGCTGGCAATGTTACGCGGCAGCGCGCTTTCGTCATCCTGTTCGTAGTAACGCTTCGTCAGCGCGACAATACGTTTACCGGCGTTAACAAACAGCTCTTTACGATCAGAGTGGGTAGCCAGCAATGAACCATTACCTGGCTGAGATAACCCCAGTGCTTCGGTCAGGCAGTTCATTGAGTTGGCAGTAAACATGCCGGAACAGGAACCACAGGTCGGGCAGGCAGAACGTTCAACCTGCTCGCTTTGTTCATCGCTCACATTCGGGTTACCGCCCTGAATCATGGCATCAATCAAGTCCAGCTTGATGATTTGATCAGACAGCTTGGTTTTCCCGGCTTCCATCGGCCCACCGGAAACGAAAATAACGGGAATGTTCAGGCGCAAGGATGCCATTAACATCCCCGGGGTGATTTTGTCGCAGTTAGAGATACACACCATGGCATCGGCACAGTGTGCATTCACCATGTATTCGACAGAATCCGCGATAAGTTCGCGCGATGGCAGAGAATAAAGCATGCCCCCGTGCCCCATGGCGATACCGTCATCCACGGCAATGGTGTTGAATTCTTTAGCCACACCACCAGCCGCTTCGATTTGCTCAGCAACCAGTTTACCCAGGTCGCGCAAATGAACGTGGCCAGGAACAAATTGAGTAAAGGAGTTCACCACCGCAATAATCGGTTTGCCGAAATCTGAGTCGGTCATCCCGGTTGCGCGCCACAGTGCGCGGGCTCCAGCCATATTACGGCCATGAGTTGTGGTGGCAGAACGATACTTAGGCATGCTTTATTCACTCCAGTCTGTACATTTTCCCGGCCGGGGAACGGCTGGCCGGGACATTTTTTGTTGTGTTGTGCAATTACGGGTTAACGGGATCCAGCCAGCCCCATTTGTCTTCGGTTTCACCCGTAAACAGGCCAAAGAATGCCTGTTGAATACGTTTGGTGACCGGGCCACAACGGCCTGCGCCAATCTGGATACCATCAACACTACGTACCGGGGTAATTTCAGCTGCAGTACCCGACATAAACACTTCGTCAGCAAGGTACAGTGATTCGCGGGAAAGTACCTGCTCACGCACTTCAATACCCAGCTCTTTTGCCAGTTTAATAATGGCATCACGCGTAATACCTGGCAGTGCGGAAGAAGTGAATGGCGGAGTGAACAGAATGCCTTCTTTCACTTCAAACAAGTTTTCACCCGCACCTTCAGACAGGTAACCATTTACATCCAGTGCAATCCCTTCCTGGTAACCGTGGCGGCGTGCTTCGCTGCCGACCAACAGAGAGGAAAGGTAGTTACCACCAGCTTTTGCCGCAGTTGGGATGGTATTTGCAGCAGCACGGTTCCACGAAGAAACCATTGCATCAATACCCTGATCCAGTGCTTCCGGCCCCAGGTAAGCCCCCCACGGAAACGCAGCAATGATAACGTCGGTAGAATAACCATCTGGTGGATTCACGCCCATGCCAACATCGCCAACAAAAATCAGCGGACGAATATACGCGCTGGTCAGGTTGTTTTTACGCAGTACCTGGCGGCAGGCTTCCATCAGTTCATCAATGCTCTGAGAAACCGGGAAGCGATAGATTTTTGCTGAATCATGCAAACGCTGCATGTGTTCACGATGACGGAACACTACCGGCCCTTTGTGAGAATCATAGCAACGGATACCTTCAAACACAGAAGTACCGTAGTGGAGTGCGTGAGACATCACGTGCACTTTCGCTTCACCCCACGGAACCATCTCGCCATTGAACCAAATGTAGTCAGCTTTTTTCGTCGTCATTGTTCTTCCTTTTACGCTCATGCGCGTATTTGTTGTGATGTTGGCTGCTGGTAAGCGACATAAGCGACATCAACCAGCTTGCTTAATTGACTAAACAGTAATTCGACAGGCCGTAGGCTGGCAACGGTCAATTCGATATTAATTTCATCCGGGTTGGCAGATGATGCCATATTCATCGCACACACCTGAAAACCACGGTGACGCACAACGCGCAGAACACGCTCCAGCGTTTCCGGGCGAAAACGGGCCTGTACAGCTAACTGATGTTGCATCATGACAATTTCTCCAGCATTTGTGAGTTGCTGGCACCAGGTGGTACCAGAGGCCAGACGTTTTCGTATTCATCGATGGAAACGTGAAGCAGGTAAGGACCGTCGCTGTTCAGTAGCGCGTCTAAGGCCGCTTCGACCTGGTCTTTTCGGGTAATTCTCTGGCCGGGGATGCCGAAAGCGCTGGCCAGGGTGAGGAAATCGGGGTTATCGGTGAGAGTGGTTTCGCTATAGCGTTCAGAGAAGAATAATTGCTGCCATTGTCGAACCATTCCTAATCGCTGGTTATCCAGTAACACGATTTTTACAGGTAACTGTTTTCGTTTTATTGTTCCCAGCTCCTGAACGTTCATCATGAATGAACCATCACCAGAGATACAGATAACTGTGTCGTCAGGCCGCGCAACTTGCGCACCTACCGCGGCAGGTAACCCAAAGCCCATGGTACCCAGTCCACTTGATGTGATGAAGTTTTCAGGCCGGGTGAATGCCATGTGTTGCGCCGCCCACATCTGATGCTGGCCCACGTCCGTAGTCACTACACTCTCTGCTGGTTTACGTTCAGATAATTGTTTGAGCAACAACGGTGCATAGATAGCCTCGCCCGGGTGGTCATATCGCCATGGGTGTGTTTCTCGCAATACATTCACCTGGTGCTGCCAGTCGTGAATTTCCAGTGGCTGTTGCAAAGCAGGTAATACCTGGTTCAGGTCACCGCACAAAGAAACATGAGCCTGACGTAATTTGTTCATCTCTGCCGGATCAATATCTAAATGAATTACGCTGGCATGGGGAGCGAAGGTATTTAATTTCCCGGTGACGCGATCATCAAAACGGGCACCAACCGCAATCAACAAATCACACTCCTGCACCGCAAGATTTGCCGCTTTTGTTCCGTGCATGCCCAGCATACCGAGATAAAGTGGATCCGCCGGGTCCACTGCACCCAAACCTTTTAACGTGACAACCGCAGGGATGCCTGTGTGAGCCATAAACGCCCGTAAGGTTGGCACCGCCTGCGCCATGCCAACGCCACCACCGACATACAGCATCGGTTTGTGAGCAGACAGCATCATATCCCGCGCCTGGGCGATATCTGCCTCACTGTATTCGGCCGCAGGTTCCTCAACGCTTGCCAGCCAGGGTTCTGGTTCACCTTCAGCTAACTGAATGTCTTTGGGGATATCGACAAGTACAGGGCCTGGGCGGCCGCTATTGGCCAACTCAAAAGCTTCAGCAATAACACGAGGTAACTCATCCAGGGATTCAACCAGGAAGCTATGTTTGGTGCAGGCCAGTGATAAACCCAGAACATCCACTTCCTGAAACGCATCGGTACCAATTAACGGTGCCGCCACCTGGCCGGTGATTGCGACGACGGGCACGGAGTCCAGTAACGCATCAGCCAGGCCGGTTATCAGGTTAGTGGCGCCAGGCCCGGAAGTGGCGATACAGACTCCGGTTTTCCCCGTCGCACGGGCATATCCAATCGCAGCCATTGCAGCACCTTGCTCGTGCCGGCACAAAAGGTGGTCCACGCCGCCGTCATACAGTGCATCGTATACCGGCATGATTGCCCCGCCAGGGTAACCGAAAACGGTGTTAACCCCCTGTGCCTGCAAAGCATGTACCACCCAATGTGCGCCATTCATAGTTAGTTCCCCGTCTCACTATTACAGAAACAGGATTTTATGCTGTCGTGCATTCTCTGTTCCTCATTGTCATTGCGTCAGTTAATAAAAAACCCCCGGACCTTTCGGTGCGGGGGTTTTTCGAGATTCAGGCTTGATTTTTAAGCCATTCTTCGCCGATGTGCAGCCCCGCACGGTGGCATAATAATCACCACCACGCTAATCACGACAAGGCTAATCACTCGTAGAAGGGCTGTCATTTTATGTTCGATCTTGTGTCTCGTTCGAAGTAATGCCTAAAGAGTTACCATAGATATCTCACCTGTGACAAGATTTTTTTATGTTTTATTTTTGACGCTGATGGCAAATTTTCAACAAACATCTTGTTTTCAATGCAAAAAATAATGATTGAAATAATTTCACCCAAAATGACTGTGGCAGCACGTGGTAATAAAAAGTGATTCCTGCGCGCCAGGCTGAAAATTTTTGCAACGATGGCATCTTCCCCTGAATAGTCTTCATGGTTCGCCGCAGTAATGGTTAATCGCTATCGTGTGCCCGCTTGTGGGCAGGCACAATGCCCGGCAAGGAGGAACCATGTCACTATCCATCGTCTTCACTCGTGCAGCTCTGGGTATCACCGCGCCATTGATAACAGTGGAAGTACATATCAGCGCAGGGTTACCAGGGTTAACTATCGTCGGGCTACCAGAAACCACGGTTAAAGAAGCCCGGGACCGGGTTCGTTCAGCATTAATCAATAGCGGCTATACGTTTCCTGCCCGCAAGGTAACAATTAATTTGGCACCTGCAGATTTACCCAAAGAAGGTGGGCGATATGACCTGCCAATTGCTGTTGCTTTGCTGGCCGCGTCAGGCCAACTTTCAGCCAGCCGCCTGTCTGAATTCGAGTTTGTTGGCGAACTGGCTCTCACCGGGAATCTGAGAGGTGTACCCGGTGCAATTTCCTGTGCACGGGAAGCTCAGCGGTGTGGCAGGCAACTAATTGTTGCTCGCGATAATGCAGACGAAGTCGGCCTGATTGATCCTGAAAGTAGCCTGATCGCTGATCATTTGCAGCAGGTTTGCGCATTTCTGGAAAAACAACAAACACTGGACTCTCCCCCCGTTCTCGCGGAGACTCCTCCGGAACTGACAAACGACCTGGCCGATATTATTGGCCAGCAGCAAGGCAAAAGAGCACTTGAGATAACGGCAGCTGGCGGCCACAACTTGTTATTACTTGGCCCACCAGGCACAGGCAAAACTATGCTGGCATCACGGCTCAATGGCTTGTTACCGCCATTAAGCGATTCAGAGGCACTTGAAAGTGCGGCGATTACCAGCCTGGTTTCCCCTCTCATGCTACAAAGGAAATGGCGTCAAAGGCCATTCAGGGCGCCTCATCACAGCGCATCTCTCACATCTATGGTGGGGGGAGGCAGTATCCCCCTGCCTGGCGAGGTTTCCCTTGCACACAATGGCGTCTTGTTTCTGGATGAGTTGCCCGAATTTGAAAGGCGGGTGCTGGATGCACTACGGGAACCTGTTGAATCAGGGGAAATTCATTTATCGAGAACCCGGGCAAAATTAACTTACCCGGCACGTTTTCAACTTATTGCCGCCATGAACCCCAGCCCGACAGGTCACTATGAAGGCAGGCATAACCGCAGCACGCCAGATCAGGTCCTTAAATACCTTAGCCGGTTATCCGGCCCATTTCTCGACCGCTTTGATTTAACGCTGGAGATCCCACTGCTTCCGCCAGGCTCATTGAGTAAACCAGAGAGAGGTTCGGAAACCACTGAACAGGTGCGAGACAGAGTCTTACAGGCGAGGCAACACCAGCAATCACGCCAGCAAAAAATTAATGCGCATTTATCAAACCAGGAGATCCGCCAGTATTGCCCGTTACAACCGCAGGATGCGGTCTGGCTTGAGGAAACGCTGCATAAACTTGGGCTATCCATCAGGGCATGGCAACGCCTCACTAAGGTAGCAAGAACAATTGCTGATCTGGAGCAGGCTGCTGATATTAGCCGACCTCATCTGTTGGAAGCACTCAGTTATCGCGCAATGGACAGGCTACTATTACGCCTGCAAAGGCAGGTGGGCTAAACAATACAAACAACCAGGCGGAACAACAGGTGCGGACACGCGGATCAAGGCACTGCCTTGCAAAGGCGACAGACCTACACCTGGTGCAAAAAAAGGAGCCGAAGCTCCTTTTTATTAATCATCACTGTCTGAATAATCTTCCATGTTATCCATCTGCGGTTTACCGCCAGACAAAGTATGGAAGCGCTTTGGACGCTTAATGCGTGTGACATATTTAGCCCATACACGCTCTGCTTCAGTAGCAGGTGCTCGTTCGCCGCGGCACACAGCAACAAACTGTTTCTCTTCTTCCGTAACGGGCTCACGCTTGCCGATATCCAGCTCATTAAACGCATAACCAAAACGTTCCAGTATCTGCGCTTCCTTGATGGTGAAATCACCATGGCGTGAAAAACCACGTGGGTAGTATTTGTTGTCGAAAAACCGATTAGTCGTCGTAAAGCTTTCCGCCATCCTGCACGCTCCTAATTCTTTTGTCAGGCTATTTATGGCGCGGAGTATTAGTTACGCTTGACAGAGTGTAAAACAAAACATTTAAATCATAACGACAAAAATTTTTTTACGAGGTGAGTGTGGATACAGAATTGCTGAAAACATTTCTGGAAGTGAGCAAAACAAGACATTTTGGCAGAGCAGCTGAAGCACTCTATTTAACTCAATCAGCTGTGAGTTTTCGCATCAGGCAACTTGAAAATCAGTTGGGGGTAAACCTGTTTACCCGCCACCGTAATAATATTCGCCTGACCAGCGCTGGTGAGCGTTTATTACCCTATGCTGAAAATCTGATGAGTACCTGGCTCGCGGCAAAAAAAGATGTTGCTCATACTTCCAATCACAATGAAATATCAATTGGTGCAAGCGCAGCGCTCTGGGAGTGTATGCTTGGCCCCTGGCTTGCCAGCATTTATGCTTTACATCCTGGAATACAACTGGAAGCAAGAATTGCTCAGCGCCAGTCTCTGGTGAAACAAGTACACGAGCGGCAACTCGATCTGCTGGTGACGACAGAGCCACCTAAAATGGATGAGTTTGTCAGCCAGCAGTTGCTGACTTTTGAACTGAACCTCTTCTGTGCCACACCGTCGAAACACCACAGTGAACTGAACTATTTACGGCTGGAATGGGGGCCCGATTTCCAGCATCACGATGCAGAAAAAACTTCTGTAGAAGGCACGCCAGTGCTAACCACCACTTCAGCTAACATCACCCGTTCGCTGTTGAAAACACTGGACGGCTATACCTGGCTACCTGTCCTGTGGGCTCAAACCATGCCTGACCTGAGTGTGATAGCTCACAGCAAGCCAATCCAACGGCCGTTATATGCCATCTGGTTACAAAATAGTGATAAACAGCAGCAAATACATGATTTATTGAAAAATCCCTTTCCAGGTCATGAATGATCGGGTGATGAGAGATGTGAGTCATTTACTTACGAAAATTGCTCAGATGACGGCCATCGTATGTCTGAGCACACTAAACAAGGAAGTAAATAAGAAGAGATGGCAAATTTTGGGCAAAAAAAATCCTTAGCCTAAGCTAAGGATGATTTCTGGCAGGGGCGGAGGGACTCGAACCCCCAACACCCGGTTTTGGAGACCGGTGCTCTACCAATTGAACTACGCCCCTAAATAGGGTGGCGGAACGGACGGGACTCGAACCCGCGACCCCCTGCGTGACAGGCAGGTATTCTAACCAACTGAACTACCGCTCCACCGAATTTTTCTGCAACAGCCATTAAAATGGCTTATTACTTTTTCTTTCCACACCCGCGTAACGCGAATGTTTAAATTGAAGCCTGGCAGTTCCCTACTCTCGCATGGGGAGACCCCACACTACCATCGGCGCTACGGCGTTTCACTTCTGAGTTCGGCATGGGGTCAGGTGGGACCACCGCGCTCTTGCCGCCAGGCATATTCTGTTTTATTCACCGCCTCACGGCCATGAACATTATCCGTTAACAAGCTAAAAATTTCGTCTCTCACACCAAAACATCTTTGGCGTTGTAAGGTTAAGCCTCACGGTTCATTAGTACCGGTTAGCTCAACGCATCGCTGCGCTTACACACCCGGCCTATCAACGTCGTCGTCTTCAACGTTCC